>JBEDBW010000009.1:0-10953 GCA_041177045.1 Actinomycetota bacterium
CTCTTAGCTGACCAAGCGCTTTTACTTTTGCAACTACATGCTTGGCAAGTAGTCCTAGAGCATGAACTGAATCTTTCACAACCAACTGAGGAACAGTGCTAGTAACTTCATGCTCGACTATTAGTGCTACCGCACCATTTGCTATCGCACTTGAAACAAACTCATGTCCGTCGGTGACTTCACCAGGTTTAGCAACAAATAATGATCCAGCTTTGATGAGTCTTGAATCGGTTTCAACAGAACCTGAAATCACAACTGTTCCATCACTAATTAGTTTTGCTCCAATGGCTTCTGAAATCTCTTGCAAGCTAATGGCTATCATTTGTAGCCTGCTTCCTTGAGAGCATCTCTTGCTTCTGATCTTGCAGAGTATGGAGTTCTCACTCCCTCAATGTCTCGGTAGTCCTGATGCCCTGGTCCTGCCCACAAAATTGCATCTCCTGGACCAACTAGTGAAACAGCCAAACGAATCGCTGCCTCTGGTGGAGATACCTCATGAATCTCAAGCTCTGGTCTAAATTCACGAGCAGCTTCAACCAGCGCTTTACGAATAGAAGCTGGGTTTTCAAATCTTGGATGATGATCGGTAATTACAAGAAGGTCACAGCCAGCAGCTGCCACTCTTGCCATTTCAGGTCGCTTAGAAGCATCCCTGTCGCCATCTGCACCAAACAGCATTAGAACTTTACCTTTAGTTACTTTTCTAACAGCGGCAAGGGTATTGAGAAATGCATCTGGGCTGTGTCCAAAGTCAACATAGACGAATGGTGCCCCAACTGGTGAAACAAGTTCAGTACGACCAGGTAGGTAAGCATCAATACCTTTATCTAGTGCCTTTGCAATATCTTCGAAATGGTATCCAGCAGTTAGGGCCATGACAATTGCCAATCCAGCATTTGAAGCCATGTGAGCTCCAAGGATTGGAACACTACTCACAAGGTGTTCTCCTTGAGGACCGGTTAGTTCAAACTCTGTTTTGCCAGGAAGCTCAGCCAAGATCCTTACATTCCAGTCCGCACCATCTTCAGGGTTCATCGAGATTGTTGTAACTGGAACTTCACTTCGTTCAGCAATTCTCTTTCCATAGACAGTGTCGAGGCAGACCACTGCTTTTTTAGATTTCTCTTTTGTGAAGAGCTTTGCTTTAGCAGAAAGATAGTCATCAAAACCGTCATAGTCATCGAAGTGATCGTGGCTCAGGTTTGTAAATCCAGCAACATCAAACTTCAGTCCATCAACTCTTAGCTGAGTAAGTGCTTGAGCTGAAACCTCAATGGCAACATTCAGGAGTTGTTAGACGGCTTACAATAACTTCACCGGCAATGTGTCTTTCAGCAGTAGATGTTAATCCTGTGGTTCTGCCTAGTTGACGAAGGATTCCTTCAAGCAGATAGCTAGTTGAGGTTTTACCGTTTGTACCAGTCGTACCAAATAGCAGTGGCATGTTGCCCTCGGTGTTTCCATAAACAAAAGCAGCCAACTCCCCTAGATGTGTCCTAGGTTGCTCTAGGCACATTACCGGTAGATCAATTCCTTGCAGAATTTCTAAACCAGCTGAATCTGTCACAACTGCAACTGCACCTTGCTCGATTGCTTTAGCAATGAAGTTTGCGCCATGAGTTTTTACTCCAGGCATGGCAACAAACAGATCGCCTTGTCTTAGATCACCGGTGTTCATGCTGATACCTGTGAGTAAGACACCCTCTGAATTACCAACAACATCAAGAGAGAATCTCTTTGCGAATGTCTCAAGCGGAACAGGAGTAACTAGATCAGGTCGAAGAATTGGAGGGATTGATTGCTTAGGAGTCATTATTTCCACCTAATCGCAATCTTCTTTGACTTGGTAGTTGATGGTGGAACAGCGTAAGTCTTAAGTACCTGCTTCATCACAGAAACAAAACCAGGTGTTGCTCCTAGAGAGTTGCTAACAGTTCTAGATTTGAATGCGGTTACAGCAACGATGTATTTAGGGTCTTCAACTGGAGCAAGTCCAACAAAAGAAACAGCAAAGAGTTTGCCATAGCCTTTTCCTTCAGCAATTTGAGCTGTTCCAGTTTTGCCACCAACACGATAACCCGGAATTCTTGCTGTCTTACCGATAGAACCGAACTCAACAACTTTCTCAAGCATGTCTATAGTTGTGGCGGCTGTTTCCTCAGTGATGACTCTAACTGGTGCGTCAACTGCAGTTCTAGTTAGGGTTCCCGCACTATCTACGCATCCCTCAACTAAGACAGGTGAAAGTCGAACACCCTTATTTGCAATTGCCTGATAGATACCCGCAGTTTGAATTGGAGTAAGAGAAACACCTTGACCGAACATAACTGTCTGGTCAGTCATCTTGTCCCAGTTTTTGTAATCAGCAAGAAGACCTGAAGATTCACCTTCGAAGTTCACTCCAGATTTAGATCCCATGCCGAACTTCTGCATGTACTCGTATCTAGTCTTTGAGGTAACTTTTCCACCAAGTTGAACAAGTCCTGTGTTAGACGAGTCAACAAGCACACCGGTAAGGGTCAGCTTGTCTGGTGGATGTTGATGAGAATCATTAATTCTTTCTCCCCATGGCATGCGAAGAGAGTAAGGAGCAATTACTTGAGTCAATGGAGTTGCTTTACCAACATCAACCGCTGTTGCTGCAGCAACAGGCTTAAGAATTGAACCTGGTTCAAATGCAGCTCTGAAAATACGTGAAGAACGGTTCTGAGATTCAACACCACTTGGGTTGTTTGGATCAACTGTTGGAGCTTCAGCAGCAGCCAGAATTTTTCCAGTGGCAACTTCAATCACTATTGCGCTGGCCCAGTCAGCTTTCAATCTTCTAACAGTTGCAGCCATCTCCTGCTGAGCTGAGTACTGCAGATCTGAGTTGATTGAAAGCACTACGTCAGAGCCATGCTTCACCTGCTGAATGGTCTGCACTGATGAAGGAATGCGAATACGGTCCGCACCTTCGATGTATGTTTCTTTTCCGTCAGTTCCAGCAAGACAAGAGTTCATCATTCGCTCAATGCCTTCAAGAGCAGATCCATCTGAACCTACGAAGCCAAGAAGATTTCCTGCAACTGCTCCGTCTGGATAGTGACGCTCTTGCTTTTGGTCAAAGTAGAGCCACGGAAGATTCAACTCTTTGAGTTTGGTATAGACAGCCGCGCTTACAGACTTCTTTAGATTGGCATACCTAGATGTTCCAGTCATCTTCTCAATAAGAACATCGGTTGGAACTTTCAGAATGCCGGAAAGTTTCTCAGCCATTTGGTCTTTAGTAAAGGCGACTTTCTCGCCATCGATAGTTAGCACCACTGGGCCAACAATCTTTGGATCTACGTTTACATCCCAACTCACAACTGTCGTTGCAAGAATTCGACCATCACTATCGATGATGTTTCCTCGAATAGCAGGAAGAGTTCGAGTAGTTTCTCGAGCTTGGGTTGATAGCGCGTTTAGACGATCAGCGTCCACAACTTGAACATAAATTAGTCTGCCTACGAAAGCTGAGATGACGAGCAGCAATACGACAACGAATGCCGTGTACCTTCTGTCAGTTTGGCTGGTATGCATCTAACACCTAAGTCCAGTTAGTTCGTAGGCGATTTAGGAATGCCCACCGAATTTAAGGGTACTTCGGCAGCTGTTGGGTTATTAGTCTTGACACTCTCAGTACTTGAAGTTTTCAGAGTCGGAGCATCAATTGTTGCTGCAGAGGCACCAGTCAACTTTGATACGTCGCTCTTTACTGTCATAGCCGCATTTGCAATCAAGTTCTTAGATACAGCCATTGATCTCTCCGCAGATGCAGGAACTGCAGAGCCAAGAACTTTAGCGTCTCTAACGTTCAAGAACACTGGGTTTGAATTCACGATCATGCCCAGAGCCTTTGCGCTGTTAGCTAGGTTCTGAGGAGAACGAAGAGAGTCAACCTGCTGGCTAACAACCTGGGTTTGGGTAGCTAGAGCTTCTGTGTCCTTCTTCAAAGTTGAGATTGTGTAAACAGCAGTGTCACATAAAGCGTTAACCACCAGACCAGAAATAGAAATTAGGGTTAGGCCGACAATTACTTTTCTAAGTACTGCTTTAGGGAATCTGAGCCCAGCTTGATCTGCTCTTGAAGCTGCCTTGGCCTTCGGACGTCTGACTGGTTGAACCGTGGTTGTTACCGGTCTTAGATGTCTTCTAGGTGCTAGAGGACGAATCGGTTGGGCTTGTCTTAATACGCTCATGCTGCGTTCCTAATTTTCTGGGCAGCACGTAATCGGACTGATGCTGATCTAGGGTTTCTACTAATCTCTTGCTCTGTTGCCTTTTCCGCTCCCCTAACGAGTAGGCGAAGGATTGGAGCATGTTGCTCAAGTTCAATTGGAAGATCTAGTGGAGCTGAGGAAGTTGCTGCAGCAACAAGTGCCTGCTTCACAATGCGGTCTTCTAGGGACTGGTAGGACAGAACCAAAACTCTGCCATCAACCTTGAGTGCATCAATTACAGCTGGGATTGTCTCTTCAAGAATTTCAAGTTCACGGTTCACTTCAATGCGCAGTGCTTGGAAGACTCGCTTAGCTGGGTGGCCAGAACTCTTACCTGGGATGAATGGAACAACCTTGGAAATGATGTCTGTGAGCTGCTGGCTTGTTGTGAATGGAGACTTGGATCTAATCTTTACGATCTGACGTGCGATTGCTCTCGCGTATCTTTCTTCGCCATAGGTTTTGAAGATTCGGTTTAGATCATCTTCGTTGTATTCATTGAGAACCTTGGCTGCGGTAAGTTCTTCGGTTGAATCCATTCGCATGTCTAGTGGAGCATCGAATGAATAAGCGAAGCCTCTGCCTTTTTCATCTAACTGCATTGACGAGACACCTAGGTCTAGAAGAACTGCATCGGCAAGATTTAGACCTAGTTCTTCAAGTACTTCTGGGATTTCGCTGTAAACGGCTTGAACAAGGTGAATGCGATCTGCGAATGGAGCAAGACGTTCACCCGCTAGACGAAGTGCATTCTCATCACGATCAATTCCAACAAGAATTAGGTTTGGGAATCTCAGTAGGAATGCTTCGCTGTGACCGCCAAGGCCAAGAGTTCCATCAACCAAAATTGCTGAGTCACCTTTTAGTGCTTCGCCAAGGATTTCAATGCAACGTTCTAAAAGAACTGGTTCGTGGAGTGAAGAGATTTCAGACATTTGTTGCTTTTAGTTCCTAGACCCTAAACCCCATCCATTTGCACCTTTTGGTTGCTGCTTTAGGAATCGGGGTAGATATCCAAAGCCAAATAGCTGGAGATTAGGAACTAGGAATTAATTCAGCCTCACCTCCCCCTCGTTGTAATTTGCGAAAGCTTCCGCTCCAGCATCCATAAATGCGGCACGAGTTTCTGGGTTCCAAATTTCAATGTGCTTTCCAGCACCTGCAACAACTAGTTCGCGACCAAGGCCAGCCCACTCACGAAGAGTTGCGGTGACCAAGATTCTTCCCTGACCATCTGGAGTCTGCTCATCTGCATCCCCAAAGAAGTGACGGTTTAGCACTCTAAAGTCCTGAGTTCCAATTGTTTTGTTAGCGGTTAGAGCAGCTGCTCTGCTCTCGTATTCAGCCCTGGTCATTACAACGACACAGTTCTCTTGTCCTTTAGTTAGGACTACTCCTCCAGCCAGACGATCTCTGAACTTAGCCGGAAGGATCAGACGGAACTTCTCATCGAGTTTGGGATAGCTAGTACCAATGAACACTTGCTCGCCCTTTCTCTAGTTCGACTTCAAACCTTTGCTCCACAATACACCACTTTCATCCACAAATATACAAATATCCGTAAGAACTTACAATTCTGGCGTGTTTAGGTCAATAAAAGCAAGGGGTTCTTTGGTGGAGGGAAAATCCAGAAAAATGGCAATATTGAGCTTAAATGACTAAAGGACCCCAGCTTTTGGGCTGAAGTCCTTGTATTTGCTGCCTTTTTGGCAGCTAAGTCTTGTTTTTAGTTACCGTTTCTTTGATCCCAACGGTTCTGAAAATAGCCAGAAGTTCCTGGTTTTGGACCTTTATCTTGGGCTGGTTTCGGTTGACTTTCTCTAAAAGCTTTGCTGGTCCAGTTCTGGCTGACTAGGTATAGACCGGTCAGCATGGTCAAAAAGGCAAGAACACCCACAACTGTCTGCTGGATAGAGGTAGCAAAAATCATTAGCCCCAGTCCAAAGACCACAAGGACTGAGCCAAGTACCAGAAGACGGCCGTATTTGACCTTGCCTGGTAGCTCAGGAGTCTTCTTTTCCTTAGCAACAGGCTTGCCGCCGTTAAGCTGACGCTCAAGTTCATCAAGAACTTTTTGCTCGTTCTCGCTCAATCCCAAAGTATTCTCCTCGCCTTGCCTTTAATGCTAAACCTATTCGCCAAGTTAGGCTATTCCAGTGAATTATTCAACAAATCTTTTGGGCCAGGTTCAGGCTAATTTGGACACTTTCTGCCAAAAGCAGCGAACCGATTTTGAGGCAATTTCTGCAGATCTAATCCCCGTTGTGGATTACACCCAGAGTTTGCTTCAAGGTGGCAAGAGATTTAGAGCCCTATTTTGCTACTGGGCTTGGCGTGCATGTTTGAGTGATTCGGCTTATCACCAGAGCGAACAAGAGATTAAAGATTCAGAAGAGGCCATTGCCGGTATTGCAGCTTCTCTTGAGATGTTCCACGCAGCAGCCCTAGTGCACGATGATCTACTAGATCAGTCAGATACAAGACGTGGTGCCCCTGCTATTCACAAACGTTTTGAGACATTACACAAAGAAAAGAGTTGGGCTGGTGCTCCTGAACGCTTTGGTGTGGCAGGTTCGGTATTAGTTGGTGACCTGATGTTGGGTTGGTCCAGCGAAATCTTCGGTAACGCTCTACTTCACTCCCCTAATCGTGAAATTGAAAGTGCTTGCCGAGATGAATTCAGCTTGATGAGAGTTGAAGTAATGGCAGGTCAATACTTAGATGTTCTAGAAGAGAACGCAGCTGCTACTCGACCTGTTAGCGAAGGTGTTGGTCGTGCTGAAAAAGTCATTCTCTATAAGACAGCTAAATACAGCATTGAAGCTCCGCTTCGAATTGGTGCTGCTTTCGCAGGAGCAGACCCTGCCAAACTAAGTCAATTCACTCAGTTCGGTATTCCTCTTGGCATTGCTTTCCAACTCAGAGATGACATCCTCGGCGTATTCGGAGATCCAAGCGTCACTGGTAAGCCTGCCGGAGATGATCTTCGTGAAGGCAAGAGAACTGTCTTGGTAGCCCTAACTCTTGAAGCTCTGACCGAAAGATCCCCCTCTATGGCAGAGAGTTTCGAAGAGTTGCTTACCAGCAGAGAGTTAGACACTCATCAGATTGCCTTTATGCAAAAACTGATTCAAGATTCTGGTGCTTTAGCGAAGACAGAGCGAATGATTGTTGAATTGGGTGATCGAAGCCTAGAGTCTCTCGATGCTGCGACCTTGGAAGAGTCAGCCAAGGCAACTCTAAAGGCTCTTGCGTTGAAAGTTATAAGTCGCGACGCTTAGAAAGCTAGCGACTGAGCAACTCTTCTTACTTCTGTTTTTCTACCAGAGATAAGTGCTGCCATTGGTGTTGTTGCCAAGGAGTCTTCAACTGTGTAGAGCCACTTTATTGCTCCACCGAGAGTGAAGCCAGAATCTAGCAGAAGAACGATTGTTCCTCTAAGCGATGGGAGCGGTTCTCCATTGATGATTATCTCTGCAGGAATTCTCTGAACGTTATCTGTTTTGATAGCAATCAGGTGGTGCTCTTCAATCAAGCGACGAACTTTACCTGGCACTATGCCAAGGAGTTCACCTGCTTCAGGAATCGTAAGCCAGTCAGTTATTTGATCTAGGGGTTCAGTCACAGTTAAAGATTGCCATACCAATGCCCTCAACGCTAGATGCAACTCACAAACAACCTGAGGTTGGTGCAGCAGCTTCATCCAATGCTCTTCTTTTAGACTTGATAGAAGTTTGAGAATCTGGCAGAAGGCTTAGCGTTATCGGAACCTTCTGCTTCGGTCTTGTTATAGAGAGGTAGGGTCTAAATAAGTATGAGCAATTTAGTAGGCACTACCCTCTCTTCTCGCTACGAGATCACAGAGATTATCGCCAGAGGTGGCATGGCAACTGTCTACCTAGCCAAAGATTTAAGACTGGCTAGAGAAGTTGCGGTAAAGATTATTCACCCGCACCTATCTGAAGACCCAGTTTTCAGAGACAAGTTCTTCAGAGAAGCCAGAATGCTTGCCAAGGTTAACCACGCGAACCTTGTGAACATATTTGACCAAGGCGACGATAACGGTAATGCCTTTATAGTCCTGGAGCTAGTACAAGGAATAACCCTTAGAGATGCAATAAAGGACTTAGGGGCACTTCACACCACTCAGGTATTGCAGGTAAGCAAGGCTATGCTCTCTGCTCTAGCCCAAGCCCACAGCAGTGGAGTTGTTCATAGAGATCTCAAACCTGAGAATGTCTTACTTTCAGATGATGGGCGAATCAAAGTAACCGACTTTGGTTTAGCTAGAGAGCTATCTGCTAGCACAGATACAGGTTCGCTGGTTGGCACAGTGGCTTATCTTGCACCTGAAGTAATCAGACGTGGCAAAGCAGAAACCCCGAGTGATGTCTACAGCTTTGGCATCATGCTCTTTGAGATGCTCACTGGTCAACAACCATTCAGAGGTGATGATGCGATTCAAATTGCATTCATGCACACATCAGAGAGAGTTGCTTCGGCAAAGACTCTAAACCCAAAAGCAGATAACTCTCTCGATCAACTAATGCTCTGGTGCACAGAACCTAATCCGGAGAACAGACCTGCAGATGCATCAAGAGCGCTGATCGAGATTGAAAAGATTCTTAGGTCAGAACCTATTGATTCTGTTTCATCTAAGACTGAAAATCTTTCTGAAACTATGGTTCTACCAAGAGATGCGAACTTCACAGAAGTGCTGGGAGATCTCGGATTAGAGGAAGAAGAACTGCCTTTCGCGAAGCATTCCTCCAGACTCGTATTCGCTAGATGGATTGTCGCGAGCGTTCTGGCATTAGCTGTTGGCTCATTTGGAGGATGGTATTACGGAGCGGGACCAGGTGCTCTAATTGCAGTTCCAAACTTGAGTGATAAAAGTGTTTCACTCGCATCAACTGAAATTGATTCCATAACCAAAGATGTTGTTATCCGTGAAGAATTCAGTTCTGCTTTTGCTAAGGGTCAGGTCATTGGCACAGAACCCGTTGCAGGAATTCTTGTTCCGAAAGGAACTCAGATTGTTCTTGTTGTTTCTAAAGGAAAAGAATTAGTCCAGGTTCCTAAAGTCATTGGTGTTGACCTAGTTACTGCAACCGCCAAAATCATTGGAGCAAAACTTGTAGTTGGAAAAGTAACTCAGTGGTTCAATTCTGAATATCCAATCGGTGTTGTCTTTGAAAACTCTGGAAGTGATGGCACAAAGCTTCCGGTTTCATCAGGTATTGATCTAAAGGTCTCTCTAGGAGCTATTCCGATTGTTGCTGGGTTGCAGACAGAAATCGCTAAAGCTGCCCTTGAAGCTGCAGGACTTACTGTTCGAGCCATTGAGAAGAAGTATTCAACTACCGTTGCTAAAGGTCAGATCATTTCTGTAGTGCCTGATGAAGAAGAAGTCGGTAAAGGCTCTTCCATAAAGCTTGTTGAGAGCCTAGGCCCGCAAACTGTCACTATGCCTGCCGTGAAGGGTGAAACCATTCTGGCGGCCAAAGGATTACTTGAATCTCTTGGTTTGAGAGTTGTGATCGACACATCTTGGCTAAGTAAAGATTATGGAATCAAGAAGGTTACCGGGGTTAGCGAAACTGCTGGGACAACGCTTCTAGTTGGGCAAAGCGTAACGATTCGCTCTAGATAATTACTTGGCTGCTAGTTCTTCAGCAACTAAGAACGCAAGCTCTAGAGACTGTGAGTGATTTAGTCTCGGGTCACAAAGCGATTCGTATCTAGATTCCAGAGTGGCTTCATCAATGTGCTCACTACCACCTAGACATTCAGCAACATCATCACCGGTAAGTTCGATGTGGACTCCTCCTGGGAAGGTGCCTAGGTCACGGTGGACTTCAAAGAATCCTCTTACTTCATCCATGACATCATCAAATCTTCTTGACTTGTAACCGTTAGCAGTTGTGATGCCGTTGCCGTGCATAGGATCAGAAACCCAAAGCGGCTGTGCTCCAGCATCCTTTACAGCTTTGACAAGCTTAGGCAGAGCTTCACGGATCTTTCCTGCACCCATTCGAGAGATAAGAGTCAGGCGACCTGGCTCACGCTCAGGGTCAAGCTTTTCAATTAGTGCAAGAACATCATCTACTGAAGTGTTTGGGCCAAGCTTCACACCAAGTGGGTTTCTAACACGAGACAAGAAGTCCATGTGTGCACCATCTAGTTTGCGAGTTCTCTCACCAATCCAAATGAAGTGTGCGCTTGTGTCGTATGGAGTTCCAGTTCGTGAATCGATACGTGTCATTGGACGTTCGTAATCAAACAGAAGACCTTCGTGAGAAGTGTAGAACTCTGTCGTTCTTAGTTCATTAAAGTTTGCTCCGCATGCTGCCATGAACTTAATTGCTTTATCAATTTCACGAGCCATAGTTTCGTAACGAGAGTTTGCTGGGTTATCAGTGAAACCCTTGTTCCATTCATGAACTGAACGAAGATCTGCAAAGCCACCCATTGTGAATGCTCTAATTAGGTTCAAGGTTGAAGCTGACGTGTTGTAAGCCTGCAGCAAACGCATTGGATCAGCAGTTCTTGATTCCAAAGTGAAGTCATATCCGTTTACGGCATCGCCGCGGTATGCAGGTAGCTCTAATCCTTCACGAGTTTCTGTGTCAGATGTTCTTGGCTTAGCAAACTGGCCAGCCATGCGACCCATCTTAACTACAGGCATTGAAGCACCGTAGGTTAATAC
>JBEDBW010000010.1:0-15338 GCA_041177045.1 Actinomycetota bacterium
AGCAATGCTCTCAATCGGTTCTGTAGTTGGAGCAATTGCCTTTGGCCACCGAGCTAGATCGCCATTAGCACTCACCAAGCAGCTAGGTGTTGTTCTTGTTGGAGACATACTCATCTTCCTAAACGCTAAAGATCCACTATGGCTTGGAATCTGTTTGTTTATCTCAGGCATTGGTGTTGCACTAGCTTTTGCAACTATGAGTGCGATTATTGCTAAGTCCATCCCATTAGATGACACCCCAGAGGTTTATGGCTGGATTGGTAGTGGGCAAAACATTGGCTATGGACTTGGTGCAGCTCTAGCTGGAATTCTTGTTGACCAAATCTCCAGCACAGCCTCTTTCGCTTTCGCTTCAGGCTTGGATGGAATCGCAATGCTTGTAGCCCTTGGAGCGGTAGCAATCACCCCTGCTTTACTAAACAGCAAGTCAGAGAAGAAAATATAACTATGAGTACATTCGCCGTTACCTACACCTTCAGCGCTGAGCCTGATGAAGTGAACCAGATTCGTCCTACTCACCGTGTTTGGCTAGCGGAGCAGTTAGAAACTGGATCTCTTCTAGCCAGCGGCCCCATGGTTGACCGTGCAGCAGCACTTCTAATCTTCAAGTCGGACTCGATTGAAGAATTGAACTCTTTGTTAGACCAAGACCCGTACGAAATTGCTGGAGTCATCGGCGAGCGAACTATAGAAGCATGGAACCCAGTGTTCGGTCCTTTTAGCAGTTAGGAAAAGTATGAGAGTTCTAATTTCAGGAGCAAGCGGTTTGGTTGGAACAGAACTACAGAGCCAGCTAACAGCCTTGGGGCACACTCCTGTCGTCCTTGTTCGTGGCGAGGCAACAAAGCCTAATGAGGTTCATTGGAACCCAGCTACCGGTGAGTTTGATCACAGCGTCCTTGAAACCATTGATGCCATTGTGAATATGGCAGGGGCAACCACTGGCAAACTTCCCTGGACCAAGGAATACAAGAAAGAACTAATTGAGTCGAGAATCAATTCCACCAAGACTTTAGTTCAAGCCATTGCCAAGACCACAAACAAGCCAAAAGTCTTAGTCAGCGGTTCAGCCTCAGGTATCTACGGAGATACCGGTGATGTTTTGCTAAATGAAACAGCACCTCGTGGGGAAGGCTTTCTAGCCGATCTAGCAACAGCCTGGGAGCGCGAAGCCATGAAAGCTCCTTCAGGAGTTCGTGTTGTGCTGGCTAGAACCACAATGGTCCTCTCAAGAGAGAAAGGTGCACTTGGCAGGTTGCTACCTATTCTTCGTGCAGGTGTGGGAGGCAAGCTTGGCAATGGCAAGCAGTGGTGGGCTTGGATTTCTCTTCCAGATGAAGCTAGGGCAATCATTCACCTAATTAACACCCCATCGGCATTTGGTCCATACAACTTGACCGCTCCTGAACCTGCTACCTGCAAACAACTGGTCAAAGAATTAGGTAAGGCTTTGAAAAAGCCAACACTTATTCCAGTTCCTGCATTCGCTTTGAAGCTTGTCTTTAGAGAAGGAGCAAAAGAGCTTCTACTATGCAGCCAGAAGATGAGTGCAGACCGATTGCTGTCAACTGGTTTTGTATTCAATCACCCAACACTAAAAGGTGCTTGCGAATGGGTAGTTGCTAAGTCCAGCAATTGAGTTTGTTTTAGTAACACTTAGTTAAAAAAGAAAGGTCCCGATCTTTCGACCGGGACCTGACTTACGAAAAAAGAATTTACTTCTTCTTCGCTACAGTTCTCTTTACTGCTCGCTTAGCTGGAGCCTTCTTTGCAACTGCCTTCTTAGGCGCTGCCTTCTTCGCTACAGTCTTCTTAGGAGCTGCCTTCTTTGCAGGAGCCTTCTTTGCAACAGCCTTCTTAGGCGCTGCCTTCTTGACTACCTTCTTAGCAACAGCCTTCTTAGGCGCTGCCTTCTTAGCTGGAGCCTTCTTTGCAACAGCCTTCTTAGGCGCTGCCTTCTTCGCTACAGTCTTCTTTGCAACAGCCTTCTTAGGTGCTGCCTTCTTTGCTACAGCCTTCTTTGCAGCAGGCTTCTTTGCAGCAGGCTTCTTAGCCGCTACTTTCTTTGCAGTTGTTGCCATTTGTTTCGCTCCTTTGTTTGCGGCCTTTTCGACCTTTGCAGTGATAGCAGGGGTTGCTTTAGCAGCTTTCACTACAGCCTTGTTGATCGCCTTAGATGCTTTTGCAGTTATTTCAGGTGTGGCTTTTTCAATTGCCTTCGCTGCTTTAACTACGCCTCGTCTAGCGTCTTCTTTTACATCATCGATTTTGTCGTCTAACTTGTCGACAGCCTCTTTGACATCTTGCTTGATTTCCTTGACAGCGTTCCTACGAGAACGTCCGCCTCTTACAAGGTCCTCTAGTAATCCCATTTAAAACATCCTTACTTTGGGGTCTCTTAAAGATTAGTGGCATTTATAAGAGAGTTGCAGACAAATTTGTGTTTATTTTTCGGCGTTTTTTTAATTATTTTTTAGCCATTTGATCGGCGTCTTTGAAGAATTTCATCCAAAGATTCTGAGGTTACGTTTTCTTTAACTTCACGAGCTTGATTTATTTCACGAACCTCAGCCCATTGGACATTCTCAATTTTTCCAAGCCTGGCTGAAAGTGGATCTGGTAAACGATTTACTTCTACTTTTTCAACTTGTGGTTTCTCTGCAACTGCAGCTGGCTCTATACCCGCTACATCCGCGTCAAACCAAGGGTTTTGCTGTGTTTTTACTTGAATTTTGGTCTTGTCTGCAGCTCTAGTTTGAACAACTACGCGCTCAACTCTTGTTCTTCTCTTAGTTGCATCGCGTAATCCGCTTTTACCTGATGGAGTCATGAACCCAAGCCATAGAACAGCTACAACCAAAAGTAGTATTCCGCCTGTGCCCGTGATTTCCATGTGTCAAGACTATTTATCACTTCGAAGTTTCCTTGGCAACTTAAATTTTGCTCTCGGCGTGTCTAAATGGGGAAAATTTAGTCTTTTTGGTCTCGACTTTTGATTTTTGGAACTTCACGTCGGAGCCAGCGATTGAGGACTCCATCAGGAACTTCATCAGCCGTCAGAGCAAAGACCAGGTGATCTCGCCAAGCATTGTTGATGTGGATGTAATTTTTCTTTAGGCCTTCATGTCTTAGACCTAACTTCTCAACAACGCGAACGCTTGCTTCGTTCTCTGGGCGTATATCAATTTCAACTCTGTGCAATCCAACAACTTTGAATACATAATCCATCGCAAGTGCTACAGCTGTTGGTGTTATTCCCTTGCCAGCTACCTCAGGAATAATCCAGTAGCCAATCACACAAGATGAAACTGAGCCGTGCAGGATGTTTGCAACATTTAGTTGCCCAACAATCTCACCTTTATAAAGAATTAGAAAAGGTAATCCCTCGTCGTTTTCTAACTGTCTAAGTAATCCTCTGATTTGTGACTTGAAGTCAAATGATGTTGGGCCATGAGGGTTGGTAGCTTCCCATGGTTTTAGCCAAGCTCTATTGGATAGTACGAGTCGCTCAACAGTCTTAGCATCACGAGCTTTGATGATGCGAAGAGAGATCTCACCGTGGGTGAGTGCGAAAGAGTTGCTCATGGTGGCAAGATTAGTGGCATGAATGAAATCTCGCTTGCTAAAGCAACTATTCGCAAGCAAATTCTTGAAGCAAGAAAAGGCGGCAATCCTTCTAATCAGGAGTTGACTGCCAATCTTCTTGCTGTCGTTGAGCAATACAAGCCTCAGCGTGTTGGCACATATCTCTCCTATCCAACAGAACCATCCACCACAGAATTCATCGAAACTCTTACTAGCCGAGGCATGACAGTTCTTGTTCCTGAGACTATTGGTGAGAATGAACTTGTCTGGCATGAAGTTGTTAGTAGTTCTGAAACCACACTTACTTCAGGAGATCTTTTGTTTATCCCTGCTCTAGCTGTTGATGAAACTGGCAACAGATTGGGAAGAGGCAAAGGCTATTTTGATAGAGAACTGTCTGGCCTTGAAGGGTTGGTTATCTATGCCGTTGTCTTTGAGAATGAAGTGCTAGCTAGCATCCCGGTTGAGAGTCATGACCAAAGAGTTGATGGTGTGGTAACCCAAGTGCAGATTCGCAAAATAAACTAGAGCAATGCCCACCTATTCATACAAGTGCACCAAATGTGCTCACGAGTTCGATGTTCAACAGTCGATCACTGATGACGCCATTGCCACTTGCCCTGAGTGTAAAGGTAAAGTTCAGAAGGTGTTTGGCAAGGTGGGTGTGACCTTCAAGGGAACAGGCTTCTATAGAACCGATAAAGATAGTTCAGGTAAGCCTTCTAAAGAGAGCTAACTAGCCCCAGTGTGGTGGCTTATCGTTTCTTAGACGATCATCGTTTGAAGTAATTGATTCTCCCCAAGCCGCATCAGTGTCTTCATTGACTCGAGGTACAGCCTGAGTGTTCAACATCGTAGGGGTAATCTCCACTCCTAGGCGAATACCAATTCTCTCGGCAACTGACTGAGGGTCACTAAACACTTCAAAGGAATACACTCTCTGGTAACCCCAGCCAAGAGATCTAAGTAGCGCTGGTCTCAGTCTGATTCTCTCAGTGACGCTCAGATCTGAGTTAGCCCAGTCTGGTTCAACAATTAGTGACTGGTTGCCGAATGATGCAACCAGTGGAATCCGTTCACCAAAACCTTCAACAACTCTGATACCAAATCTCTTTAGGCGTCTAGAAAGGTCAGCAAGCATAGGGTCTGAGTCAAAGGTGTCAGTTTCTACTGAGTCGTTATAGATAGGTCTCAATAGTGTTGATAGATAAGCGGTAGCACCCTCTGGTCCTAGCTCAGGTAGGTCATAGGCGCTGAAGCAGCTAACGATAGTAAGTGAGTATCTAGCGCTAACCAGCATGTTGGCTAGCCATCTTCTAGCCTCAGGTTCGTTTAGCAAACCAAAGTGAGAGAGCAGCTTGCCCTGGGCAGTTCTACCAAAGCCAATAGTGAAGATGATGCGGTCAGCAAGCCTGTGGTTCAGATCAGCAAGGGTAGCTATCTCAAACTTCTCACGACCATGCTTTTCGAAGAACTCCATCAAATCAGGGTGGTTCTCAATGGCTTCCTGCAAAGCAATGTCTAGGTTCTCAACATGGACTCCGCTAGCACTAACTACCAAGAGTGATTCATCAGGTGAATGTCTCACGTGATCCAAGATAAGTTCAATTACCTTCTCAACCTCAGCTAGAGGTGATTCAGTGCTGGCACTCTTGTTTCCTAGTGTTCTGTTCTCCCCATTCACGATGACTAGGTCCAAAGCTGACTTGCCATCAAACTCATTAGCTGTTGGTTCTACTTCAAGTCTTCCCTGGTAGAACTCCTTGTTGATGAGCTGACTAAAGAGTTGGCCCTTTAAGCGGTATGAACGCTTGAGCTCTTCCCTGCCAAAGATTGAACTCACCACATCAAAAGCACTTGGTGCTTCAGGAGCTTTAGCTTTTAGCGATGCCTGCCATTCAACTTCAAAACCATTAGGTTCAGAAATCATTGGATCACCAAAAGCTAAGACCTGTTTCGCTCTCATCAGACCTGAAAGGTTTTCAGCAATTGTTGTGCCGGCGGCATCCATGATAATCACTGCGTCAAACACCTTCTCCTGAAGCAATTCAACAGGTAACTCATAAGGACTTGAGGCTATGTGAGAGGCAAGGCTAGGCCAGAGTCTTCTAGCCTTTGCAGTCATTAGAGGTAGTGAAGAAACTCTTTCTTTGAGGAGTTCCACTTCTTGAGGTAGTTCTTGAACTGCTTCATTCCATCTGCTAGCTGTTCTATAGGAAATCTCTTTACGAGATTCAACCATTAGACGCTGATCTGCCATGACGAATTTGGTTTCAAGATCAGCAAGAAGTTCTGGGGTGTAGGAAGTGAAAGCGTTATCTCCAACCAATAGATACTCAAGGGCAGATAACCACCAGCACTGGTCGAACTCAGCAATTAGCGATTCGTTACGAGCACCATTGACTGCAAGTGATCTAACTAGAGCTGCAAGCCCTGCATCCTGAACTCTCTTACGAAGATCATTCTTAGCAGCCAGGTTATCTAGCGGAGCCGTCTCTGTAGCTAGTGCGCGAAGGGTTGTACTTAGCTCACTGATAGGCAATTCAATTAGGTTTAGACGATCAGAATCTTGATCTAGGTGGGAATCAAGTTTGATTAGGTCTGCAACAAGTGATTGGTAAATGACTTGAGCATCATCTAGGCCTAGAGGAACGTTAGGCAGAATAGGTTCACTGCACAGAGCCTTCCACTGAGTTGACTGCTCTTCAATCTGAAGCAGAGCTACGTGCAGGTCGCTTACTGATACTCCAGCACGCACATACTCTTTAGCGTGCTTACTCAAAGCTCGTCTAGTCTTTCCAGACATACCGTGCTTTTCACGTCTTGGGCTAGTTGCAATGATTAGGTCGGTTATTGGTCTATCGAATACCTCTGGGCGGAATCTGTCTAGAGTTCCTCGAATACTAATCAGTAGACGAAGGTACTCTCCCCATTGAGCCACATTCAAAGCATCTGGGAAATGAACCTGCTTGGAAATCTCATCTAGACGTTGACCAAAAGAAGGAAGAACGTCATCAGCTAAACGGCTTGCTAAGGAGAGAACCCTAGGAACTTCGTTTGGATCTTCAAATCTTGAGTTTGCCCAAGGACTTGATTGAACTGATTCTTCGAATTCACCTAGTTCAACTGCTTCCTGGAGCAAGGCAATAGCAGCAGTTCTGTTTCTAGTTTCAAACAATGCAGAGCCAGCAATACGAGCGGTTGTCTTTGGTGGTTTAGGCAAAGCACTTAGATCAGCAAGCTTTTCCAGTGCATCAGAGATGCTTATGCCTAGTACTGGATGTTTCTGAGCTAGAGAGTCTTGGTATTCAGCCAGTTTCTCAGCGGCTAGATTTCTAGCTTCATTGGCTTGAGAGAGATTGGGTGCAATGGATTTCTCATAGCGAGAAAGAGAACTAACAACATCCAGCCAAGCAGAGTAGGAGCGAACTACTAGACCACTTAGTCCTGCTTGAGTAAGTCTTGAAGAGAGTTCATTGATGGTTTGTCTTCTTGGAGCGATTACTAGTGCTCTTTTGCCAACTGCTGAGAAGAGCCAAGACATTGGCAACTGTTTGGGTATAGCCAGTTCCAGGTAGAGCTTCAACAGCAAACGATTCTCCTGCTACAGCTCTTCTGATGATGTTGATCTGGTTTGAATCAGCATCCGCTGCTAGAAGAACATCAGGAAGCACATCAACTTCATAATCGATAGGTTCGCCCTTAGCAATCCTGGAAACAAAGCTGTTAGGTGATGCAGGCAATTCCTTGAGCATCATGGTTGGAGCTGTTACGGCGTTAGTTAGAACAAGAGTTCTTTGAATCTCAAGTTCTGGAACATCCTTGGTTGCCTCAGCTAGGAAGCTAAGCAAGGTGATTGGAACAAGGTCGGTAGCTTCTCTATATAGTCTGTTCAGTTTCTGAACATCTAGGTCAATCTGGAAGTGCTTCTTCAAAGTGATAACAAGTTCTGGGTTCACAAAAGGATCGCCAACAAGAACTAGACCATAGTCTCTGCCTCTACGAATAAGTTCAGCTCCCCACATCATCGCTGGGATACGAAGATCTAGGTTCACGGTTCTAAAGTCAATGGAACCAGCTAGTAGGAAGATGGTCTCTAAACCAAAGTTTGAAGTCAGTCTCTCGCTCTTAGTCTTGATGTGTCGAGCCTCAGTGAGTGACTTGGAATAAGCAATTGGGTCTCTAACTAGGTTTGCTAGTAATCCTCGGTGGCTCTTAGTAAATAGCGATAGTCCAACCGGATGAGACTTCTCAAGATTGACTAACCCAAGGACATCAAGATCTAAATTGGTCAGCGGGTTCGCCCCACCGATTCCTCGAATCTCTTCAAGCCAAAGGTTGTATTGTTCCTGCGATCTATCTTGTTCACTCATTAGAGCACTAGCCTAACTTTTACGCTTTCACGAACATCGTAGGCTGGGCTGGATTCGGGTAAGTTTGACTGTTGTAGCGATGATATTGCCCTCGTAGCTCAGTGGATAGAGCAGTGGTTTCCTAAACCATGTGCGGAAGTTCGATTCTTCTCGGGGGCACTCTAGGCAGCTTTAGGCAAAGCTAAGTACTCATCCCACTCTGGTTCTAACTTTTCAGCACCTCTAATTAGCCATGCTCCACCGGTTGGCATTCTCGGTGTGAAGGATAAAGTCCAACCCATTTCACTAAGGGTCTTATCCCCCTTGCTGTTATTACAGCGAAGACAAGCAGCTACTAGATTCTCCCAAGTGTCTGTTCCACCCTTTGATTTAGGTTGAACATGGTCAACGGTGTTAGCTGCTCTATTGCAATAAACACAGCGGTGAGCATCTCTTCGTAAGACTCCCCTTCTTGACAGAGGAATGTTCCTAGATCCTGGCACTCTGACGTATCTGCTCAAAAGAATTACAGAAGGCAGATCAAATTCATCTGTTGCACTGTGTACTTTGGTTTCAGCTGAACCTTCCAACACAGTTGCTTTCTTGTTCAGCACCAAAATAATGGCTCGCTTGAAAGAGACCACACCCAGTGGCTCGTAACCAGCATTCAAAACTAGTGTTCTCATGTTGCTCCCTTTCGAAATCACCTGCACGGATTGCAGGTTTTCGTTTCTGGTCAACCTAAGGCTCAAACAAAAAACGCGTTACCTTATGTAGGTAACGCGTCTAGTTAGAGAATCTTTGACAAGGACAAACTATGTGTAGGTGTTCAAACTCATGCTTGGCAGGCACAGGGAAGGCATCCATTAGTTTCTCCTCTCAAAGTCAAAAGTTGACTTGAGAAAAGATTACGACTAATTGGCCTTGAAGGGGATAAAACACTCCATAACGAAAGGTAAAGACTTGGTTATGTTTCTAGCCAATAATGCGTGCGTAATACACAGCATCTGTATAGATCGTGGCTAGCTTCACCCTATCCCCTGGTCTTGGAGCGTGATAGAAGAGGTTAGAACCTGCGTAGATACCGTTGTGGCTGTGGTTACTCATAATGACTAGATCACCTGGGCGAGCATCAGACTTCTTTATTCTCTTTATTCTCGGGTTAGCAGCCTGAGCATTTACCGAGTGAGGAAGCAGAACTCCGAATTCGGAGAAGACTAGGCGAACATAGCCAGAACAGTCCAAACCGGTAGGTAGCTCTCCACCGAGGATGTATGGAACACCTACATACTTGGCGGCAACCTTCATGATGTCATCAGGGTTTAGTTCTGAGTACTTAGGGTTAGCGGCGTAGTCAAACGCAGTCAAACCTTTATAGGAAGAGTAGTTATTTCTGTCGGTGATTCTCTGGAGATCGTTGGCAGACATCACTCCAAACGATCCGCGCTCATATTTGAGTGAGGCTTGGCTAGCGATAAGTAGGCTCTGAGCTTCGCCCTCTGCTCCATTAGTGTTCGAAGCTAGACCAGACATAGCAATAACGGCTGGGCTATAGGCATATGCTGGCAAGGTAGCTGTTGCTGCGACACCTGCGATAACAGACATGATTACAACTGTCTTGACTTCGGTTCTCTTACGAAGAGGAAGTTTGGCTATTGGTCTAACCAGGGCATTTGATGAGCCTTCAACAATTGGAGGGTTGGCTGCAAAGAATTTACGGTCCATTTTTGCAGCTCTTTTTTCAGCCTTTAGAGCGGCTCGAGTTTTACGTCTTCTTTCGCTCTCTCTGATAGACCTGCGACTACGAAGTTCAAAAGATTCGAGGACATTAATTTCAACGTCAGCGCGACGACGACCAGCTGGCTTTTCAGTCAAAACTATTCCTCCTTACAAATTCTTCGGTGTGAACCAAAAGTCTTTAGGCGAGTCTGTGATTCTTGAGTTCTCTCGCTCCTTGGACTCGGTTGGATGTCTCAAGGTTCTATGAGTTTACCCCGAAATCCAGCGGGAACAGATTATCCATAGGCCAAAAAGCCCTAAAGCCCAGTATTTACGCAGGAATCACGAATATATGAGCCACGTCAAACGCGGTGAGGCTAACTGAATTCTGGCCGTCTACGGTGCTCACAATGACCCTGTCGGTGGACTGGGTAGCCACTATTTGGGCCCCTGGTACTACCCCAGCTGCCTGAAGGTGAGCTAGAGCATCTGAGTAGCCTTGAAGCGGTTCAGCAATCCTCTTTACTATTACTTCCTCATCTAAGTGCTCAATAAGAGGTGTGACTTTCTCATCTATTGCCTTTGATGCTCCTCTGCCCAGGTGTTCAAGACCTGGGATCGGGTTACCAAAAGGTGAGGTTTCAACATCTTTGACTAGTTCGAGGATTTTTAGCTCGACCTGTTCGCTCATGACGTGCTCCCAGCGGCAGGCTTCTTCATGAACAAGGTGCCAGTCCAAACCGATGACTTTAGATAGCAGTAGTTCAGCCAATCGGTGCTTACGCATTACTTCGATAGCTAGGTGGCGACCTTGGGTAGTTAGTTCTAGGTGTCTGTCATTTGAGACAATGACCAGACCGTTCTTTTCCATACGGGCAACTGTTTCAGAAACTGTAGGGCCAGATTGATCTAGTCGCTCAGAGATGCGAGCACGCAGAGGCACATGGCCTTCTTCTTCGAGTTCCAATATGGTTCGAAGATACATCTCGGTAGTATCAATCAAATCGGTCACCTGATAAGCCTAAATCTTCTTAGCCCAAGCAAGACTAAACTTTGGGCATGGCAACCATAAATATCCCAGCAGACCTACTTCCCCTTGATGGCCGATTTGGCTGTGGTCCATCCAAAATCAGACCTGCTCAAATAGCGGCATTTGCA
Source organism: Actinomycetota bacterium (assembly GCA_041177045.1). Taxonomy (GTDB): domain Bacteria; phylum Actinomycetota; class Actinomycetes; order Actinomycetales; family Microbacteriaceae; genus Rhodoluna. Next base: position 10,815 of record JBEDBW010000010.1, read on the forward strand.
GGTGCCGGTGCAGAACTAATGGGTACATCTCACCGTCAAGCTCCGGTGAAGAACCTAGTCAAGCGTGTTCAAGAAGGCCTTATGGAACTATTCCATGACCCTGCAGGCTACGAGATAGTTCTAGGCAATGGTGGCTCAACAGCTTTCTGGGATGTTGCCTCATACAGCTTGGCTGAAGGTAAATCACAACTTCTAGTCCACGGTGAGTTCGGAGCTAAGTTTGCTTCTTCACTAAGTGCTCCTTGGCTTACTAAGCCAACAGTTATTCAAGGTGAAGTTGGTTCAAGACTTGAGCTAGTGGCAGAAGCTGGTATCTCGGCTTATGCCTATCCACAAAATGAAACCTCAACCGGTGTTGTTACTCCTGTAAAGCGAGTAGCTGGTGCAGATAAAGGTGCACTGTTCCTGACGGATGCAACCAGTGCTGCTGGTGGAATTGATTTTGATCCACTAGAAACAGATGTTTACTACTTTGCTCCGCAGAAGAACTTTGCTAGCGATGGAGGTCTATGGTTTGCTCTAATGTCTCCAGCAGCGATTGAACGTGCAGAGAGAATTGCGTCAACCGATCGTTACATCCCTGAGTTCCTATCTCTAAAGACCGCTATTGATAACTCAAGGTTGAACCAGACTCTAAACACTCCTGCTATTGCAACCTTGTTCCTATTGGCAGAACAGATTGATTGGATGAATACTTCTGGTGGTTTGGCTTGGGCTGATGCTAGAACCAAGGCAGCATCTGACCACTTATACGCATGGGCTGAAGCCAGTAGCTTCGCTACTCCTTTTGTTTCTAACCCTGAGCACAGATCACAGGTTGTTACAACAATTGACTTTGATGATTCGGTTGATGCAGCTGAGGTGGCCAAGGTATTGCGTAGTAATGGAATTGTTGACACCGAGCCATATAGAAAGCTTGGTAGAAACCAACTACGTATTGCTACCTTCACCGCAACTGAACTTAGCGATGTTCAGCAGTTGACTAAGTCAATCGACTACGTAGTTTCAAACCTGGGTTAGATTATCTTCATGCGCTGGATAGTTAAAGATTCTGAAAGAAAGCCAGATCCTGCTCCAATAAATGGAACAGTTCGAATAGCTGTGCTAATTGGAATGATTGGGTTTGCTATCGCTTTGATAGCTACTGTTGTTTTCTATGACCAGATCACTAGCCCAAATAAGGTTTGGTATCCCTACACAGCAGTTGTAGGACTAGTTCTTGGCGTCCTCGCTTGGTTCAAGGTCGGCAACCGCTGAAGCTTTAGCAGCCTCTTCTTCATCAATAGCATTTGCTGCATCAATGAAAGCTTGTCTTTCTAGCTCTAGTTGCAAAGCCTGGTAGTCAGCAAGACGTTCAGACCAAGGAATCCACTTAGGTGCAATTAGAGAATCTTCTCCTGGCACCATAACCACTTCACAAAGACTTGGTTCAGTAACTGGATCAGCTTGGAAGATAGTCACAGACCAACGCCATCCCGCATAGCCAAGTTTCTTAGCTTCGAATAGATAGGTTGAGATTCCTTCGCCTTCATCAACTGATTCAATGAATGAACCCAGTTCATTCTTTTCAGCAGCAGACTTAGCAGCTACTTCAGCAAAAGCCTTCAAGTCAAAAAGGTTCTTGACTTGCTTTTCTGGTCTAAGTAGTTTTACAAACTTAGGAAGTTTTTTGACTCTAGCCATTATTTGTGTAACTGGTCAGCAAGAGTTCTTAGAAGACGAGCAAGCTTTTCAGCGCTAGCACCTTCTGGAATGTGACCTGATTCAATACTCGGACGAATCTTGTCTAGAGCAGAGATCAGACCTTCAACAAGGATGACCATGTCATCGTTGTTCATGCGAGCACTTGCTCGCTGCTTCTTCTCTAGGCTCTCTGGGACCTCAAGGATGCGCATGGTCATAACCTGAGCACCACGCTTGGAGTCAACAATGCTGTATTCGATGCGAGTACCAGGCTTAATCTCTGTGGTTCCCGCAGGTAGGTTGCTTACGTGAAGGAAAGCTTCCTGACCCTCATCTGATTGCACAAAGCCAAAGCCTTTGACGTTGTCAAAGAACTTTACGTGTCCTGTTGGCATAACTACCTCTTTCGTTGCCGCAGGGTTCATTTTACTTCAGCCAAGCCAGTATTCTAAAAGGATGGCTAATAAATCATCCTCGAACAAGGTTTCTAAGAGCAAAACAGCAGTTGAACCAACCAATCCCTTGGAAAAGTACCTTGCCTTTGGCTTTCTAGGAAGCGTTGTTATTTCAATTCTTTCTGTCCTGGTAATTCTGCTAGCTCCACTTGTGAGCTCAACTTGGGTTCCTCAAGGCTGGGGAATGATCCCTATCCTTCTTTTGCCTTTCGGTTTTGTCTGCCTAATCGGATTACTTGTGGTCAACGCTGCAAGCCGCAAAAAATCTAGCCAGACTAAATAACCAAAGATGAGCGAAGTCCTCCTGGTTGCTAAGGCTTTAGCTCAATCCAGCGATTCTGATCTAGTTAGAGTGGTTGCCATCAGGTTGATGCCTACCAGTTCCATGAATGACTTCTTTGATCTAGCAACTGCACTTATCAAACCGCAGAATGTAACTGGAGCAGTCTCTGGTGCAACCAGAAGACAGCTACTTGCCTTTAGTGATTTGCTTGAAGGTAAACGTAGCGATGCCCAAGGTCTTGAATCTTTAGTGAAACTGTTTCTGGTTCTGAAATCAGATGATGGTACACACAAACCTCTAGAGGCAGCTGTTGCTGCTTATAAGCAATTGGTATCCCCAAAATTATTGGAGGAACTGAAAGCTGCCAAGGCACTTCCTAATGAAGAGATTTCCCCAGACCAGAACTTTATTGACTCCCAAGCAGGATTAAGTGCTTTTGAAACAATTCAGGCTCTAACCGAATTAGTAATAGAACTAGAGCAGAACTATGTTCGAGAAGTTGGCAAAGGTCAAGTTGGTCTTCCTGAACTCAAGAGATTAGCTCTCCACCTAGGCAGAGATGTTGAGTATGCAAGATTGCTTTATGCATTAGCTCAACTTAGTTCTCTTGTTGGTGTTTCAGATAAGAGGTGGAAAGTTGGTTCCGCCTATCAAGCCTGGCTCTCGGCATCACCTACAGATCGTTGGCAACAAATAGCCAATACCTGGATGTCACTTCTAGGAGAAACAACAACGTTTGAACTATCTAAGAGTTCAAATCTGAATCATGCTTTCCAAGATACTTTTCCAATAGCCCGCGAAGGAGTCCTCTCTCACATCACTAGGCTCATCTCCTTTGCCGAACTTATTGGGCTTTCAAGTTCAAACTATATGAGCTCTTGGTTCAGACCTCTTCTTGAAGGTGACACAGCAAAAGCAATTACTCTACTTTCAAAGAATCTGCCTGCAACTCAAAACAGAATCATCATTCAAGCTGATCTGACCATCATTGCTGTTGGACCGTTGCCGACAGATAAAGAATTGGAACTTAGAAGGTTTGTTGAAACTGAACGTATTGGTGTTGCCTCTAGCTATCGCATCAATAACTTGAGTGTCACCTTTGGCCTTGAAACTGGATTAACTGAGCAACAGATCAGAGACTTACTGATGGAACTTTCCGGGGCGGCACTACCCCAACCGGTTGACTATCTAATCCGAGAAGCTGCAACCAGATTTGGCAGATTGGTATTGCGCGAGACTCCTACTGGAACTTTGATTCAATCAAACGAACAGATTTTGCTAACTCAGATTCTCAATGATTCAGCACTCAAGACTTTAGGTATAACCAAGACCTCCGAAACAACACTCGAATCAAGATTTGAAGTCGAGATTGTCTACTACCTTCTTCGAGAGAGTAAGTATGCGGCAATTAGAAAGAACAACACAGACGAGGTAGTTAGTAGTTGGTTGGCAGCAGGCTCTAAGGAAGCCTCCCAGGTGCAAACTTCCTCGGTTCTTGAGGACATCCAGAAATGGCGAGAGCACGATAAGCGACTAAGTGAAGCTCCAGAAGGTCAAGACCTAGTTAGACAGATTGAAATGGCTATCAAAACTAAGGCTGCAATCCAAGTCTCCCTACAAATGAATGGCACAGCTCGAGAATTCCTCCTAGAGCCAACTGGTCTGGCCAACGGCAGACTCAGAGGTAGAGATCGTAAAGCTGACTGTGAAAGAGTTTTGCCATTAGCCAGCATTACCGGCGTTCGCTTAGGCTAGAAGGATGTCTTCTGGGCCACTAATCGTTCAAAGCGATAAAACAGCACTGCTTGAGGTGAATCATCCTCAAGCAGCTGATGCCCGTCATGACCTAGCGGTATTCGCTGAATTAGAGCGAGCTCCAGAGCATGTCCACACCTATCGGATAACCAAGCTAGGGCTATGGAATGCTAGGGCTGCTGGCCATGACAGTTCTTTTGTTCTAGGTGTTCTAGATAAATACAGTAAGTTTCCTATTCCTGCGAGCATCCGCGTGGACATCGAACAGACCATGTCTAGATACGGTCGCCTTGTAATTAGAAAAGGTGAATCAGGCGATCTTGAACTTTATTCAAGTGAGCCAGCAGT
>JBEDBW010000011.1:0-10536 GCA_041177045.1 Actinomycetota bacterium
AGTCAGAGCAGGATGATGAGCCCATGGACATCATCAGATTGCGTGATGGCATCAAGAGTTCAGAAATCAAGAATGGTGTTGAATTCTATGTTCAAACTACCTCTGGAAATAACTCTGAAGAATCTAAGAAATGGATCTGTCCTTTCTGCTCACTAACTTTTGGAACAGGCATTGCTCACGTTGTTGCTTGGGAGAGTGCATATGGACCTGAGAAGAGACGTCACTTCCATAATCAGTGTTGGAAAAAGTTTCAAGGAAGACTATTTTGAGTCAAATAGAAATACGTTCATCGGTTGAACTACCTTCTAACCGAATACCGCTTACACTTAGAACAGCTGATGGATTAGAGCTAGTAGCTGAGTTAGCCTTGCCAATTGATAAAGCTCCGGTAGCGACGCTAATCATGCTTCATCCTCTACCAACTGCCGGTGGCTTTATGGATTCACACATATATCGCAAAGCTGCTAATCGATTACCCGCTCTAGCGGATCTTGCAATTCTTAGATTCAATACCCGTGGCACAACTTCACCTCATGGCACAAGCCAAGGTTCTTTTGACGGGGGAGTCTCAGAACGATTTGATGTTGAAGCGGCAGTGAACTATGCAATCGAAAATAATCTCCCAAATATTTGGCTAGTGGGCTGGTCTTTCGGAACAGAACTAGCTTTGAAGTATGGGCCTGATCTAGATGTATTAGGAGCAATACTTCTATCTCCACCACTTCATAGAACAAGCATTGAAGAACTTCAGCGTTGGAACAATGTTGAGAAGAAACTCGTTGCCCTTATTCCTGAGCACGACGATTATCTAAAGCCTGATGAAGCTGCTGTCAGATTCTTGGCCATCAAAGACATTGAACTTATCAACATTGCAGATGCCAAGCATCTATGGGTAGGGGAGAGTGCTACAAAGACAGTGCTCGACGAGATAGTAAAAGTTACTAACCCAGGAAGTTTCCCACTACCTGAGTTTTATTCAGCCTAAAGTTTGTCTTGTCTAGGAACCCATACTTCACGAATTACAAGAAGTAGCAGAAACAATGATTACTGATGTTGGCACGTCAACTGCCTTCTTCAGTACCCTCGGGGCTACTACGTAGGCTTCAATCTGGATGTAGACCAAGAGGGCTACTGCAACTGCGATGGTCGTCTCTGCAGGTGAGGTAGCAATGGTCAAAGCGTTGCTATTGAAATTAAACGCCGTGGAGAAATAGATGGTGTTGAGCAGCTAACTAGATATCTAGAACTTATGAACAGAGATGCTGCACTTGCTCCAGTTAGAGGAATCTTTGCTGCTCAAGAGATAAAGCCTCAGGCAAGAACTCTTGCTGAAGATAGAGGTATCGAATGTTTGATTTTGGATTATGAACAACTTAGAGAAGCATCAATAGATCCAGATTCTTTATTCTGGTAATCCAGCAGCCTTTACAAATTCTCTAACTGCAATCACACGAGCACTAGTCTTTGATGCAACGTCGATACCAGCGGCTGCGACAGCTCTGTTAACTAAGTTCTCAACTGCACGAAGTGTTGTTCCGCGCTCCTCAGCAATCTGCTGGTTTGAATAACCTTTAGCAATCATGCGAAGAACTTCAAACTGTGTGCGGGAAACATTTACAAGTGAGTGTGAAGGCTTTAGGTCATCTCTGAACTCTTCACCAACTTTGTCTCTAAGCGCAGCTTCAATAGCTTGATTCAAAACACCAGGATCTGATAGTCGACTCTTTAGAAGGTAAGCAGCATTTTTTGGAACAGCTTTCACATCAAAACCAAATAGGCGAGGCTCAGCAACGTGAGTAAGAAATACAAGAGCCATCTCAGGGTGAAGCTTGTTCATTGCTACCGCAAAGTCCAAACCATTAGGACCAGCGCCTAGGTCAATATCTAGAATGACGACATCAACATCGCCAGCATCCGTGATTTTTCTTGCTTCTCGGGCATTAGCTGCAGTTTGGACTCTGAATCCGTCGTTGATCAACTTGTCGGAGACTAGCGCTCTAATAAAGTGCTCATCTTCAACAACAAGAACAGATCTCTGGTACTTAGTCATAACTGCCTCCTATGGGCTTATTGTCCCACCAAGGTGCTTTAGCCAAAGTTAAGTGTTCCAAAAAACGAACAGGACTTAAGGGCAATATAGAGTAGTAAAACCAAGAAAGCAGGAGTGAGAGATGGCCTTAGAAGATCGCAAGATATGGCGTGGATTCGCTAGCGACAACTATGCGGGTGTGCATCCAAGCCTGTTTGAAATGATGCAAGCCGTGAACGAAGGTCATGAACGTGCCTACGGCGATGACTTTGTTACCGCAGAACTTACAACTATTTTCAAAGACACCTTCGGACCAGAGGCCGAAGTGTTTCCTGTCTTCAATGGAACCGGAGCTAACGTAATTGCTCTTTCGTCTGTTGTGAAGAGATGGGAATCAGTTATTTGTGCTGAGACTGCCCACATCAACAGTGATGAGGGTGGAGCTCCTGAGAAGATGGCTGGCCTAAAGCTTTGGACTATCCCAACTCCTGACGGCAAGCTAACCCCTGAACTTATCAAGCCGCACCTGTTTGATATTGGTTCAGTTCACAGATCTCAGGTAGCGGTAATAAGCATTACCCAAACAACTGAGATGGGAACCCTTTACTCAATCCCTGAAGTTAAGGCGCTTGCTGACTTTGCTCATGAAAACAATCTCAAACTCCACATGGATGGAGCAAGGCTTTCAAATGCAGCGGCAGCTCTGAATGCAACCTTCAAAGAATTCACAACCGATGTTGGTGTTGATCTGGTTAGCTTTGGTGGAACCAAGATAGGTGCGCTAGCTGCTGAAGCAGTTGTTGTTATCAATAGCAAAGAACTTGCTCAAAGCATCCCTTTCTTGAGAAAAACATCTATGCAGTTACCTAGCAAGATGAGATTCGTCAGCGTTCAACTAATTGGACTGCTAAAGGATGATTTAGCAATCAATAGCGCTAAGCACGCTAACGCTATGGCTAAGGCTTTAGATGCTGGTGTTAGAGAACTAGCAGCTAAGTCAAACGGTCGAGTTAGTGTTCCAAACCCAACTCAGGCAAACGCTGTATTCCCAATTCTCCCGATGGAACTAATCCCTGAACTTCAAAAGGAATACTGGTTCTATATCTGGGATCACAACCTGGGACAGGTGCGTTGGATGTGTGCCTGGGACACAAGACAAGAGGACGTTGACGGTTTACTCAAGGCTTTGGCTAAAGCCCTTGGGGTTTAGACTTAGAGCATGCAACCAAACAAAATCGCGATTACCGCTGCCCCTATTGCCCCTGTTCTAGCAGAACGCTGGAGCCCAAGATCATTCAACCGTGATTACCTACTCTCTCAGAGTGAAGTACTTGCAATTCTTGAAGCAGGCCGCTGGGCACCATCAGCTAATAACCTTCAGCCATGGAGATTGGCATTCGTAAGCAGAGATGATGAATTGCACGCAGAGCTTTGTTCAAAAGGTCTAACTGGCTTCAACCAAGCATGGGCACCGGACGCATCAGCACTAATTGTTGTTGCAGTTCAGAAAGCTCTTCCAGATGGCAAAGAAATCACCGGACGTAAATATGATGCTGGTCTATCAGCTGCACTTATGGTTGTTCAAGCTCAAGAGCTAGGACTCCACACTCACCAAATCGGTGGCTTTGTTCAGGACGAAGTTCACTCTCTTCTAAAGCTTGATGACAACCATGAAGTAGTTGTGCTCATTGCTGTTGGCAAGGTAGCACCAGCTGAACAACTTGAAGGTCCTGCTTACGAACGAGAAATAGCACCAAGAGTTCGTTTGAGCCTTGACGAAATCATGTTGCACGGAAAGCCGTAATTGCCAACAGTATTTCAAGCATCAATTAGCCAAGAGATTGCGGGCTGGTTTCCTAACCTAGGTGCAACACTTTTCTACCTAGTTGTTTGGGGATTGGTTTTCGCTGGAACCGGTTTGCTCATTGGAGCCTTCATTCCTTTTATTACAGGCGACTCTCTAGTTTTTGCCGCAGGTCTAATTGCTGCCGCTCATGCCAGTGAAGTAAACATCATCGTTATGGCTACAGGTGTTGGTATCGCTGCTTGGTTGGGAGATCAGGTCGGCTACACCCTCGGTCGTCATTACGGTAGGCCTTACCTTGATAAACGCAAAGGTAAATGGATCAAAAAAGGTATTGAAAAGAGCGAAGCTCTTTTCCTAGCCTGGGGATGGTGGGCTGTAGTAGTTGCTCGCTTTATGCCATGGGCAAGAGTGTTTGTTCCTGTGGTAGCTGGTATTGCCAACATGAATTACTACAAGTTCTTCAGTGCAAACTTTGTTGGAGCTTTAGCTTGGGGAGTTGGCCTAACAATGGCTGGCTATTTCTCAGCAAGCATCCCGTTAGTTAAAAATGCTTCTTACCTAATTGCCGGTGTATTTATCACCGCAAGCTTGATTGCGGGAGTTCGAATCTGGGTACTAAACAGAAGAACTAGCTAGTCCAAACTGAGCAAATTCAGGGGACTTTTCTCTGGCAATAAAATCTAGTTCTTGGGCAGCCCAGGAATCAAAGTACTGATCAAAGATATGCCCATCGCGCTCTAACCAACGTTGTTTTCTAATTTCTTCTGGAACATCTAACCAAACAGTTAGATGAGCAATTGTTGATGTGTATCTATTTAGGGATCCGCAGCCTTCAATAATTAGAGGAGTGCCTCCGGAGAATTCTCTCCAACGTTCTCTTTCATTGGTTTCCCAATTGAATTCCTGCCAAGAAGAAGTTCCGGTTGTAAGCAAAGGATTAAGAACTGCTCGCTGTAAGTATTCAGCTCCCTGAGCTAAACCGTTCCATCCTTCGTATAGATCATCCATGTGAATAATCCTTGGCATTGATTCACCAGAACGAAATAGTTCATTCTGAAGATCAAGTGCAAGAGTAGATTTACCTGAACCTGCTCGGCCGTCAATCACAATGATTGGCATGGCTATTCCTCGATCAACAAGTTCGGAGCTTTCATCGGTTAGACGATTAAGCAACTCTTCATAGACGAGAGATTCAGGCATAGTGAAAGCCTACTTTTTATATGCCTTCGATGAGCACGTCTGGGTGCTTGTCGAAACGATAACCTTCACCACGGCTGGTTCTGATTATGTCTTCGTAACCAACAAGTCTTGATCGTAGTCTTCTGATGTGGACATCAATGGTTCTGCCATAGATGTCCTGGCCACCACCACAATTCCAAAGAGTAGTTATGAGTTCATCTCTAGAAATTGTGATTCCCTGGTGTCTAACTAGGTATTCCAGGACACAGAATTCTTTGCTAGTTAGTTCAGCTTTGTCGCCATCGATAAACACTTTTCTTCGCTGCAGGTCAACAACGACTCCCTTAGCTGGATCTTCTTCAGCCTTATCAACTAGACGCTCTAGGGCTTTAGGGTCAGATAAAGCTGCTCTAACAACGTCGACGTTTCTTCCGCCAGAGCCTGTCTTAGCTAGAGCCACAGATGCAAATGTTTCTGCAGCAAGGCCTGGAGCAATTGAGTCAAGAGTGCTTCTAAGGGCAGCAACTATTGCTCCAAGGGATGTGCCATTAGCCTCAGCAGTTGTTTCGTCAATTCCAACGTAGAGAGCAAAGCCGCGGGCTTCAGTTGTGGTGATTTCGTTTCTTACAAATGGGGTTACAGTGGTGGTCATTTTTCTAATCCTTTGATTGTGTATGCGGGAAGGGGGGTATGCCTAATTAGGACTTATTTCTGGGGTGTTGGTGTCGTAACTTGTTTGGAAGCGGGCTTAGCCGGCTGTGAAAGTTAGCGACACATTCGCATACACATAACAGCGCTCATCATGACAGGGCGAATTACAGTCGCCTCCGACATGGTGTTTGAAATAGCGGTGTTAGTCATGAACTAAACTTTAGGACCAGAAGCCAAGTCCGTCAAGTTGAAAACGCCCAATTGGGAAAGTTGTTTTGATGAATTGAGAGAGGCAGGTATAAGTGTCTAATACAGACCTCACTGTGCTCTTTGTCTGCACAGGCAATACCTGCAGATCTCCAATGGCCGAGCAGATATTCAATGAACAAGCCAGAGACCTCTCAGCTCATGCAGTCTCTGCTGGACTAGATGCCAAAGCAGGTTCACCGATAAACGCTCAGGCAGCTAATGCTCTAAACCAGCTTGGTTATAACCCAACAGAGCACAGCTCCACCTTGGTCTCAACTGAAGCGGTTGAAGAGGCGGATGTAATTCTTACCTTCACTCAGGATCAAAAGAATGAACTAGGGCAGAACTTCCCAACTGCCATTGAGAAGCTCTTCACTATTTCTGAGTATGCGAACGGTGAGCAAGGCCAGGATGTTCTAGATCCTTACGGCAAGAGCGATGAGGTTTATAAGGACACTGCAGAAACAATTGACTCTTTAGTAAAGGTAATTGTTAGTTCGTTGAAGACTAGTTAGTCAGCTAGACCGTATAGTCGATCCCCTGCGTCACCTAGACCTGGAACGATGTAACCAAGTTCGTTTAGCTTTTCATCTAGAGCACCAAGAACAATCTTGACGTCTTTATCGCCAAGGTGCTTTTCTAATGCAGCTAATCCTTCAGGTGCTCCAAGAAGACAAATGCAAGTGATGTCGGTTGCACCTTTTTCAAACACGTAATCGATTGAATCGATTAGTGTTCCACCGGTAGCAAGCATTGGGTCGATGATGTAGACCTGTCTTCCAGTTAGATCATCTGGCAGACGGTTTGCATATGTATATGGCTGAAGTGTCTCTTCGTTTCTCTTGATACCTAAGAAACCAACTTCGGCAGTTGGAAGAAGCTTAACTATTCCTTCAAGCATTCCTAGTCCTGCACGCAAGATTGGAATAATGATCGGACGAGGCTTAGAAAGTTTTCTTCCCTTAGTTTGAGTCACCGGGGTTTCAATAGTTACCTCAGTTGTCTTCACTTCTCTTGTTGCCTCATAGGCCAACAGGGTTACAAGTTCTTCAACCAGCTGTCTAAAAACAGGGGATGGGGTGCTCTTATCTCTAAGAACAGTCAACTTGTGAGTTATTAATGGGTGGTCTGCCACGTGAATCCGCATAGGCTAAATCTAGCGTTAGTGAGGTGGATGTAGTGAACGAGACTTGGGTTCCATATATGAGGGCTGCTCTAGTAGAGGCCCAGATAGCTATGGATGTATCTGATGATGTGCCAGTAGGTGCAGTAATCGTTGACGATAAAGGTGAGATTATTGCCCGAGGCAGAAACGAACGCGAACTTTCAGGAGATCCAACTGCCCATGCTGAAATCCTTGCCATTAGAGCAGCAGCAGAAAAGCTGGGGGATTGGCGTCTAAATGGCTTGACTCTAGTAGTCACCTTGGAACCATGCGTGATGTGTGCAGGAGCAATCCAAGCGGCAAGGATCTCAAGAGTTGTATTTGGAGCTTGGGATGAGAAGGTCGGAGCAACAGGTTCCCTGTATGACTTGGTCAGAGATAAGCGTCTTGGCACCGAAATAGAGGTAATTCCAGAGATTTTGCTTACAGAAACCAGTGCTCAGCTAAAGGAATTCTTCGCTAAAAAGCGTTAAAACCCCGCTATTTCCTATGGGGTAACCTGATTTACGGTGACGTGTCCGAGCGGCCGAAGGTGCAACTCTCGAAAAGTTGTGTGGGTTAAAGCCCACCGTGGGTTCAAATCCCACCGTCACCGCCACTTTTTCTTGCAGGACAACCTTTACGCACCTTTGAGTCAAAGGTCCTTATTCTATAGTTGAAAGAATAAATTGAAATAAGGGGAAATTTTGAAAACTCAACCAAAAATAATAATCGCGTTGTTTGCAATCGGAGCTTTGATGTTACATCCCATTGCCGCCCAAGGTTCCGAAGAATCAAGTCTAGTGAGCGTAAATTCAGCTCTTCAAACCGTTACACAACAATCTCTTTCCACAAAGACAGACGTTCTTAGGAACGTTGCCTATGTTGCCACAGACTCAGTTGGCCTAGAAGCAATTCGCACTAATGTCAATGGAGTAAATGTCACCATACCTACCGACCCTTCCAATCAAGTTCAAATGAGAAGAGATGGCAGCCCAGGTTTTTCCATTCAGCTTCCGTTCTCAAACAACGCATCGTCGGTAGAAGTATTAGATGAAGGATTTGTTTCCTACGACAATCGAAACTTGAGTTCTACAGCAGCTGTCCTAAAACAAGATGGATCCCTGCAAATGCTGAGCATTATCGAGTCAAGCGCTGCTCCGATTTCCTACAAATATTCTTTTGAATTGCCGGAAGGGGCCGAAATAATTAGGTCCGGAGGAGGCCTCCTGATTACAAACGCGGATGGCCTCGTCGCAGCAGTTACTCCTGCATGGGCTCTCGATGCAGAAGGCAAAGAAGTTCCATCTCATTACGTGGTGAGCGGACAAACAATTACTCAGATTGTAGACCACAGAAGTGAAGATTATTCGTATCCAGTCGTGGCGGACCCATGGATAGGTATAGCACTGTTCAGCAGCATAAGTGTAGATACATATCAGAGACAGCCTCGGGTCAATTTGGACTTGTCCGCTTGGGGTTGGCTAGTTTGGACAGGCGCTGCTCAAGGGGGAGGTCTATTCGGCTTTGGATCCGGGCAGGCCATTCTGAATACCGCAGGGTGGGATGAAGCCTGGGGCAAGGGCGGGTCAATCAGAAGTGCATTAGATAAACCAAGCCAACGCGAACAATTCTCATGCCATGCTCTTGGCGCAATAGCGGCGGGAACTTGGAATTTAGAGAAATTTCGGCCGAACCGGGTCAATGGCAACTGGTTCTCTGGTGTTGAAACGCATCGTTGCAACTGGACAACCTCTAATGCCTACTAAATCTGAAGAGCAAGCGTGAATTCTCTCGCAATAACTTCGAATCGGCGACGAGTGAGAAGAAATACGGCCTTGCTCATTCTCGGAGTGCTGCTGGTCGTTGTTTTTTCTGTAATCGCTTGGATCGCAATTGGGGGGAAAGGTGCGAACAACTCTCAAACAGTAAAGGACCTACTGATGAGTAACACTGAGGTCAATCCTTTGGAAACAACCTCAGAGCTCTGCCAAGAGGTTCCTTGCCTTGAAGGTTGGACAACCGACGTTGGCTCATTCCTCCGATTTAAATCTTTTGGAGAAGCTGAATACTGGGCCTTAGTTTTGGGAAACGGAGTGATTCAGTATGAGCATGTCGTTCTGGACATTCGAGGTCTGAATTTAACTCTTGAGGAGAGACGGGCTGCAATTGACCTTCTATTTTCAGGACGGGATTGGTTCTAGTCCCGGTGTGTGGGTTCAAATCCCACCGTCACCGCCAGAAATATCCCAAAATCAGTATTAAGCGGGTCGTTTAGTCTTAAGTCCTAATAAACTTGTTTCCTATACGTATTAGCGAATATTTAGGGGATTTTGATGGCCAAGCTGATTATCACTGATGGGATTGGGCTAATTAAGCTCTCTCCTGTTCAGCGATACCTGCTTGGGCGGAGATACGTAGCCTTTGAATTAGAGCGAATGATCAAGGTTTCAGTCGAAAACACTCCTAAACGAGCTGATCTTGGGGAAAAAGCCAAACATGGCTGGTTGCCATTCTCCAGGACTGGAGAATATCAAAATGGGGCTAAAAAGAGCCTAGTTTATAGGCCCAAAGAAGTCCCGCTGCGTAAGGGTTTTGATGCTAAATCCCGCTTTAGATGAAATTTGCTTCACTACTGGGAACCAACGGAGGCTCTATGCAGTTCTAAAAGAGCATCAGAAGGACAAGATCTACCCGAGAAACTGATCCTCGGGTCGAGGATATTAGTCAATTTCTTCAAGAATTGTGTTGCATTTACCCAATTGAGACCTATAAGATAGAGGTTTGCTCCCCAACAACTCGTAAGCATATTTTGGCTGCGCATTTTGTACGCATATTTTGGCGACAAAGTTAGGGACTAATCCCATAGACCGTTCTAACTAAGTAAACCGCCTTTGAAGGGATCATCTTGGCCGCCAAGAAAACCACCAAAAACATTCGTTCAGCTCAAAGACTTTCCTTCGCGAAAACTCGTGAGCCTATTGAACTTCCAAATCTTCTAACCCTGCAGACTGAGAGCTTTGAATGGCTCGTGGGTGATAAGTCATGGAGAGACAAGGTTGGCCCAGATGCCAAGACCGGTCTTGAGGAAGTATTCGAGGAGCTATCTCCGATCGAAGACAACCCAAACAACCCGAGCGAAGCAAAGATGGGTCTTGAGTTCAAGTCACCTACTTTGGATGAGCCAACATATACTCCTGACCAGTGCAAGGTAAAGGGCAAGACATACGCTCGTCCTTTGTACATCAAGGCAGAGTTCACAAACTACAAGACTGGTGAAATCAAGAGCCAGACCGTGTTCATGGGTGAATTCCCAATCATGACTAACGAAGGTACTTTCGTTGTTAACGGAACAGAGCGTGTAGTTGTTTCTCAGCTAGTTAGATCTCCTGGTGTTTACTTCTCAGTTTCAACAAACACAACAGGAAACCTTGACGTTAAGAACAACAAGGCTCAGATCATTCCTTCACGTGGTTC
>JBEDBW010000012.1:0-2040 GCA_041177045.1 Actinomycetota bacterium
CTTAGAGCAGTAACTAACTTGGCAGCAGCCTGCGGTCGAAGAAGTCCAGCCATATCTTTAATTGCGATGATGTGTGCACCAGCATCAACTATTTGCTTGGCAAGCTTTAGATAGTAATCAAGTGTGTAGAGATCTTCTTTAGGATCTAGTAGATCTCCTGTGTAACAAATACCAACTTCAGCAACTGCAGTCTTGGTCTTTAGAACTGCATCAATTGCAGGAATCATTTGGTTCACATCATTTAGAGCATCAAAGATTCTAAAGATGTCCACACCAGCAAGCGTTGCTTCCTTAACGAAAGCATCTGTAACTTCTACCGGGTATGGTGTGTAGCCACTGCACGAAGGGAAACAAGTCTTGCCCAAGGATCTTCTCCTAGGAAGCGAAGTGCAACATCGTATGTTGCCCCACCCCATGCTTCAACTGAGAAAAGCTTGCTTAGAATTCTTGCCTCGTATGGTGCGACCTGAACTAGGTCTCTGCTTCTAACTCTGGTAGCCAAAAGAGATTGGTGTGCATCTCTGAAAGTTGTGTCAGTAATTGCTACTGGTCCTTGGTTACGAAGTGCCTTAGCAAAAGCAACCGGACCAAGTTCAAGAAGTTGTTGTCTAGACCCTGCAGGAGCTTCCTTAGTTAGATCAAGTTTTGGCATCTTGCTAGCTGGAGAAATTAGGTTTCCTCTAGTTCCATAAGGCTGGTTCACTGTTACTTCTGCTAGCCAGTTCAGAATCTTGGTTCCGCGGTCAAGAGACGGATAAGAGTTTAGAAGTTCAGGTCTTTCTTCAATGAATGCTGTGCTTAGCTCTCCCGCTCTAAAGCTAGGGTCAGAAAGCACTCCTTGCAGGAAAGCAATGTTGGTGGAAACTCCACGAATTCTAAATTCTGCAAGAGCTCTAGAAGCTCTGCTTACAGCAGCAGGTAAGTCTCTACCTCTGGTGATTAGCTTCACAAGCAGTGAATCAAAGTATGGGCTTACTTCACTACCGGTAGCAGTTGTTCCACCATCAAGACGGATACCAGCACCACCTGGAGATCTGTAGGTTGTGATCTTTCCAGTGTCAGGTCTAAAGCCAGCTGATGGGTCTTCAGTTGTGATTCGACATTGAATGGCAAAGCCGTGCATTTCAATCTTGTCTTGGGTAAGGCCTAGATCAACAAGTGATTCACCAGCTGCAATTCTCATCTGTGATTGAACTAAATCAACTTCAGTAATTTCTTCGGTGACTGTGTGCTCCACCTGAATGCGAGGGTTCATTTCGATGAACACATGCTTACCAGCATTGGGTCCAACAGTGTCAATTAGGAACTCGACAGTTCCCGCGTTTAGATAACCAATTTGTTTAGCAAATGCAATTGCATCTTTGTAAAGCTCTTGACGAAGTGTCTCATCCAGATTTGGTGCAGGAGCAATCTCAACAACTTTTTGGTTTCTTCTCTGCACTGAGCAGTCACGTTCAAATAGATGAACAACGTTTCCTTGGGAGTCAGCAAGAATTTGAACTTCAATGTGTCTTGGACGAAGAACAGCTTGCTCAAGGAACACTCTTGCATCACCAAAGGCTGATTCTGCTTCACGCATTGCCTCACCTAGAGCTCCTCTAAGTTCTGACTCCTCGGCAACTCTTCGCATACCGCGGCCACCACCACCTGCGACTGCTTTAACAAACAGTGGGAAGCCAAAACCAACAGAAGCTTTCACAAGCTCATCGATGTCTGCAGATTGAATTGAAGACTTTAACACAGGCACGTTGGCTGCGATTGCTGCTTCTTTAGCGTTTACCTTGTTACCAGCAAGTTCTAGTACGTAAGAGCCTGGACCAATAAACACGATTCCATGGGCCGCTGCTGCCTCAGCTAAATGCGGATTCTCAGATAGAAAGCCGTAGCCTGGGTAAATTGCGTCAGCCCCACACTCTTTAGCAACTCTGATGATCTCGTCAACATCTAGGTAAGCCCTGACCGGGTGCCCTAATTCACCAATCTGATATGCCTCATCGGCTTTTAGTCTGTGAGAAGAATTTCTATCCTCGTACGCAAAAA
>JBEDBW010000012.1:2090-11300 GCA_041177045.1 Actinomycetota bacterium
TAGCTATCTCGCCTCGGTTGGCGACCAGAATCTTTTTGAACACGAGTTCCTAACTAAAGGCAAACGGACTAAATAGTGGCTTGCACCTAAATCAAAAGGTAGCCTAGACGGGTGCATGTTTTAAGCGTTAGTGCCCTTAAGGGCGGAGTTGGTAAGACCACTATAACTTTGGGCCTTGCCTCTGCCGCCATGACTAAAGGCCTTAGAACATTGGTAATCGACTTGGATCCTCAATGCAACGCTAGCAACTGTTTAGGTGCGGTTGGGGAGTTTGAATACTCAGCAGCTGAAGTCATCAAGAAACCCCGACACAACTCTGTGTTGAAAGCAATTGTAGCCTCATCTTGGGCAAAGGGACAGACAGGCCGCCTAGACATAATGGCTGGCAACCCAAGACTTAGCCTTCGAAACACCACCAAACCTTCTTTCAAGTCCCTCTGGAATCTGGAGGAAGCTCTAGCCAAGATAGAGGCTGACTACGACCTAGTTCTAATCGATACTCCCCCAAGCATGAATGCGTTGACCAGAATGGCTTGGGTGGCCAGCGACCGAGTTCTACTGGTTACTGAGCCTTCGATTAATGCTCTGCTTGGAATTGAGAATGCTATGAAGGCATTTACCGAACTTCGTAAAAGTGTTAACCGGCAGGTTTCTCTCTTTGGAGTTGTAGTGAACCGCCTCAGAGCTAGCGTTTCTGAGCATCAGTATCGAGTAAACGAACTCGAAGAAACTTATGGCCCATTCCTGCTAAGCCCAGCGTTCGAAGAGAAGTCTGCTGTTCAACAATCACAGGGTGCAGGTAGATCTATCCACTCTTGGCCAGGTCAGAGTGCTGCAAAGATTGCTATTCAATTCGATGACTTGCTAGAACAACTTCAGCAATCTTTCGCTTCAGAAAACATGACGCGACTAGAGACCAGCAGAAAAGCTTCCTCAAAGAATAGGCACGCTAAGAGAACTCGTGAAGTAGGTGCTGCACCTATCTCAAAGGGCACTAAAACGATTGAAATTGAGGCTGAAGCTACAGCTCCAAGAATTGAGCCCATTGAAAACGCTCCGGTTTCGCCTGAGTATGAGGAAAAGTGGAATGAGATTCTGCGTCAAACAATGACTAAAAAGCAGTTGAAAAACCTTCTTGAACCAGGCTCAGAAGAAGAGACTAAATAGCCTTCTTGTTTAGACGACGAAGAGTTAGTTCATCCATCTCTTCTAGGTAAGAAGGATCAATGCTGCTCAAAGTGGCTTCTACTTCGCCAAGCACACGGCCAACTGAGATTCCAAATACACCCTGACCTTTATCAATAAGGTCGATTACCTGATCGCCTGAGGTGCAGAGGTAAACCTTAGCTCCATCAGAAATCAAAGTAATGCGAGCTAAATCACCAATACCGGCTTTTCTAAGCTCCCCAACAGCTTTTCTGATCTGCTGAAGTGAAACTCCGGCATCCAAGAACTTCTTGACAAGTTTTAGAACAAGAATGTCGCGGAACGAATAAAGTCTTTGAGAACCTGAACCTGTAGCACCTCTAACGCTTGGTTGAACTAGAGCAGTGCTGTCCCAGTAGTCCAATTGGCGGTAGCTAATGCCAGAGGCGGCAGCTGCTGAATGTCCTCGGTAACCAACCTTTGGGTCATGCCAAGGCTGTTCCTCTAGGAACAGTTCATCTTGAAGATAGGCGAATTCACTAGCCTCACTGAGATTGATACGGCCAGTTTCAGTTGTAGGTTCGCTGTTTTTTGCTGATTTTTCAGGGTTTAGATCGTCCATCCTGGCCTCCTCTCAATGTCTATAAAGTTCAAGTAGAACATGAACCTTTTCTTAATTCTTGTGGTTATCTCCTGCTTAGGGTGGTTAATATTCTTCTTCGGCGTGTCGCGTTAGTCAATTTTATCGATAACAGATCGGATTAGTTCCGATCTAATTACCGCAAAGTGAGATTCAATCTCACTGGCATACTCTGCAGCCCTTGATTTAGCTGAAGCATCACGCTGTTTCTTGACACTGGCAACGACGCCATTGATAAGACCCAGGTCCCTATCTGCTGCAGTTTTGATGCCACGAAGATGTCTTGCTGAAATTCCAAAGCGAGATAGCTGCATAAGCGATCTAGCGATTTCAATATCACTGAATTCAAATGGTTCAGCTGAGATTAGAGAGTTTGCTTGTGCTTCAGCAAGAAGAGTTTCGTTAATGCCTGACTCGGCAACTAGTTCAAGTTTGCTGAACTTGCGGTTAACGCTTGGTCTTCTGGTCGCTGAAGGTAATGATGGCTGCTTACCCGCATCAATGTCATCAAGGTATGACTTGATTACTCGAAGAGGCAGGAACTTGTCTCGTTGTAATTCGAGAACTAGCTTCACTCTTTCGATATCAGCGTCACTGAACTTTCTGTAACCGGATTCAGTTCTGTGCGGAGTGACTAAACCTTGTTCTTCCAAGAAACGGATCTTGGATGGGGTGAGGTCAGGAAACTCTGAAGTGAGAAGTTCAATGACGCGACCAATCGTCGAGAGCTTTACCGCTCTCGCTCCAAATAATGATGTAACTTCGCTACTTGCCATCTTTAGCTACTTCTCTTTGATGTGTAAAAAGTGAAGTGGTACTTTCCAACCTGAACTTCAGCACCATTGAACAGTTCAGCCGTTTCGACTCTCTTACCTTCAAAGTATGTTCCGTTTAGAGAAGTTAAATCCTTGATTGTGAAGACTGATCCGTTTCTAGAAATTTCTGAATGTCTTCTGGAAACTGTGACGTCATCTAAGAATATGTCTGCGTTTGGGTGTCTGCCAATAGAAATCGAATCTGAATCCAGCAGGAAGCGAGAGCCTTTATTTGGTCCGCGGCGAACAATTAGAAGAGCATTGCCTGTTGGAAGTGAATCAACGGCTTGCTGGTCTTCATCGCTTAGAGAGTTAGCATCGACCGGAATCAGGTCTTCGGAGAATTTGTGAGTAGCGTCAACTGAATCAGCTGGGTCTTTGTGCTCGGTCACTTGCTCTCCTTCTTTGAGACAAGAATACTTGAATTTTCCTTGTCTATTTTCCGGATGTTATAAACCTGACGCACATAGATTGCCCCTGCCCACCAGTAGAGCCAGATGCCCCAGAAAGCAAAAGCCCAGGCAATTGGAAGGATGACATTGGTCCACTCTTCAGGCAGAACATTAGGCAGAAGCATCAGCGGGAAGGCATAAAGTAGGGCGAATGTTCCTGCCTTGCCTGAGTAGCTAACAGGTAATGGGCCGTATCCGGCCTTAGCTAGGAAAGGGAAAGTGAAGAAAAGGAGGAAGTCGCGACCAACCACAACATAAACCAACCACCAAGGAACTGCGTTGGTAATTGCTAGACCTAGCAAGGATGCCAAGATGAATAGTCGATCTGCTGCTGGGTCTAATAGCTGACCCAATCTTGTCATTTGGTTGAGTTTTCTAGCTAGGTAGCCATCCAGCCAATCGGTGAAACTTGAAATTGCAAGTATTGAGAAGGCTAATAGGTTTTCATCAATGAGGATTAGCCAAAGGAACACTGGCACCAATAGCAATCGCAGAGCACTCAAAGCATTAGGCCAAGTAAGGACCTTGTCGCTCAAGTGAAGATTGTTATCGGCCATGATTTCCTAGTTGATAGCTGTATTGAAATACTACGAGCGCTTACGCTTTTCTCGCACTCTCATACCAAGTTCGATAGGGGTTCCTTCGAAACCGTAGGTTTCACGAAGTCTTCTAATAATGAATCTTCTGTAACCAGGATCTAGGAAACCAGTAGTGAAGAGGACAAACTTTGGAGGCCTTGAGCTTGCTTGAGTTGCAAACAGGATTCTAGGCTGCTTACCGCCACGAACAGGGTGAGGGAACTCCATTGCTAGTTCTTGAATAAAGGCGTTTAGCTTTCCAGTTGGAATTCGAGTGTCCCAAGAGTCAAGGGCCACTTCCAATGCTGGAACTAGCTTCTCAAGGTGACGACCAGTCTTGGCTGAGATGTTAACTCGAGGAGCCCAAGAAACGTGAGCAAGATCCTGTTCGATTTCTCGCTCTAGGAACTCTCTGCGATCCTCATCCATGTTGTCCCACTTATTGAAAGCAAGAACTAGACAGCGTCCTGATTCCAAAGCCATATCAACAATACGAATGTCCGCTTCGCTGATCTTCTCTGTGACATCTAGAACTACTACTGCTACTTCTGCTCTTTCCAAAGCAGATGCTGTTCTTAGGGATGCATAGAAGTCAGCTCCTTGAGCAAGATGCACTCTTCTTCTGATACCTGCAGTGTCAATGAAACGCCAAACTTTTCCACCCAACTCAACTTGCTCGTCAACTGGGTCTCTTGTTGTTCCTGCTAGGTCATTCACAACTGCGCGCTCGGAACCAACTGCTTTATTCAAAAGTGAAGACTTACCTACGTTTGGTCTACCAATAATTGCAACTCTTCTAGGTCCACCAAACTCTTGCTTAGCAACTGCTGAAACTTCTGGAAGAACAGCAATGATCTTGTCTAGAACATCTGCCACTCCCCTACCGTGCAGAGCTGAAACTGGATATGGCTCACCCAAACCTAGAGACCAAAGTGAAGCAGCTTCTGCTTCCATACGCTCGTCATCTACTTTGTTAGCAAGAAGCATTACAGGCTTTTTGCTTGCACGAAGCATCTTCACAACACGCTCATCAGTTGCTGTTGGACCTACCGTTGCATCCACAACGAATAGAACAGCATCAGCGAGTTCAACTGCAATCTCAGCCTGTAGAGCTACTGACTTATCAATACCCTTGGCGTCTGGTTCCCAACCACCGGTGTCGACAAGTGTGTACTTACGACCGTTCCATTCAGCTTTGTATGAAACACGGTCGCGGGTTACTCCTGGCTTATCTTCAACAACAGCTTCTCGTCGTCCAATGATTCTGTTTACAAGAGCAGACTTACCAACATTTGGTCTACCGACAATAGCCAACACAGGAAGAGCAGGAAGCAATACTGGAACGCCTTCGGCTGCGCCTATTTGCTCAAGAACATCAATATCGTCTTCGTCTAGCTCATAATCAGCAAGACCGGCACGAAGAGCATTGACTCTCGCCTCTTCCTCATCGGTTGTGATTGAGTTCAGACGTTCAATGAACGCAGGGTCTAGCCCTTCTTCATTAAATTCTTGTTCGTCCATCTTTGCCTCTTACTAGTTGTTGACCACAAGAGCAGTAATAGCTCTAACAGTCTGATCAAAATCAAGATCCGTGGAATCTACCAGCATTACTCCTGGGGCAGGCACGAGAAAATCAACTACTTTAGAGTCGTTTTGGTCGCGTTTAGTAACTTGATCGGCAACTACGGTGCCTTCTGGAAGTTCAGCGGAACGTCTTCCTAGTCTAACTTCTTCACTAGCAGTTAGCAGAATACGAGTTTTTGCCTCAGGGAAGACCTTTGTAGTGATATCCCGACCTTCAACAATGACCCCAGCTAAGCCAGAATCATCAACTAGAGCCCTAGTTAGGTCCAACATGTACTGGCGAACCTGAGCTAAACCAGCAAACTGGCTTACTCCCTCACCTACCTGTGGGGTTCTAATCTCGTAGGTGACATCCTTATCGCCTACTTTTACCCAGTAATCCAATGGATCTAGAGAGATTGAGTAGTCAAAGTTAGCTGAAATGTCTTCTGCTGTCTTATCAGCCACCACTAAGCCAAGGTTCTGAACAGCATAGGTAAGAGCTCTATAGGCAGCTCCTGTGTCTAGGTAGCCGTAGCCAAGTTCCTTAGCACAAGCCTTACTGACGCTAGATTTACCGGAACCTGCAGGTCCATCGATTGCAACGATATGCATTTAGCCTGCTAACCGCCAGCCATTTACCTTCAAAGTCTCAATTAGTTTTGGTTCAGCTGCAGGCAAAACAGATAGTTCAACTAGACCAACCTGAGCACCTGTTGCGTGATCTAGTTTCAAGTCTTCGATGTTGACAGCCGCATCGCCCACTTCGTTGAGCAATCTAGCTAGCTCTCCAGGTTTGTCATCAATCATGACTACAACTTGTGAGTATGAAGTGTTTCTCGAACCATGCTTACCTGGAAGTCTTGAGATTCCTTTGTTTCCTCTTTCAAGAACGCTGCCAATCTTGGCAAGAGATCCTGAACCTGAAACATCTTCTAGTGCATTGACTACTTGACCTAGGTCTTCTTGGAATGCCTTCAAAACTGGAATCAGTTGATCTGAGTTCATAGAAAGAATCTGTAACCAGAGTTTAGGGTCGCTTGCGGCTATACGAGTTGTATCTCTAACTCCTTGACCAGCTAGAGCCAAATCAAAGTCATCTGCTCCGACCAATCTAGAAGCTAGCAGGCTAGAAACTACCTGCGGTGCATGAGAAATAAGTGCAACGGCTCTGTCATGTTCCTTGGCTGTTAGACGCAAGGTTGTAGCACCTAGATCTAGTGCCAACTTCTCAACAACATCAACCGCAGCTGTGTTTGTGTTTGGTTCAACTGTAATTACCCAAGGTCTACCTGTGAAAAGGTCTGGTCTTCCTGAAAGTGCTCCGCCTTTTTCTCTACCAGCCATTGGGTGAGAGCCAACATATCTAGAAGTGTCAGCAGCAGAAGCTACTAATTCTTCAAGGATTATCTCTTTGACACTGGCGACATCAGTAACTACTGCATTTGGAAATCTGTTTAGAGCAGAAGCAATAGTTGCTGCTGTCACATCAGGAGGAACACAAACTACTACGACGGCAACATCATCGGTTGACTCTATGTTTCTTCCAGCTCCAAAATCAATAGCAAGCGACTGAACCGCAGGTGATGAGTCTTCAAGAGAAACATCAACAGCTAGTTTGCGAAGAGCCAGACCAATGCTGGTGCCTAGCAAGCCGGCACCAATTATATGTATTTGACCTTTGGTGCGAGCACTCACTGAGCTATGTCCAATCTAAGAGCTGCTGCACCTCTTAGGTAAATGTGCTGAATTTCAGATCTTGGAATGTCACAATCAGCGTTGATCATCACACGAACGACCCTTGGCATTGAGCCTTTGACATTCATTTCCACAAAACACATCAGTGGAACATCGCCAATGCCAAGTTCTCTGGCCGCTAAGGCAGGAAACTCGCTTGTGATATCCGGTGTTGCAGTGAAAAGAATTGAGATGAGCTGATCAGTGTGCAAGTTATTGGCATGCATCATCTTTGTGATGAGTTCAGCAGTGAGCTTTAATAGATGCTCACGATCATCAGAATCTAGTTGGATTGCTCCACGGATTGCTCTAAACGCCACTTCGTCGTCCTTTCGGCTTAGCTTTGACTGTTTGCCCGCCTTTGGACCTTGGTCGAGGTGCTCTCTGCTGTTTGCCATCTGCAGATTTCAGGAGAGCTCCAACTTCAACTTTACTTAGAAGCCTGGTTTGACCTGGCTTTAGTGGTCCTAAATGCACAGGGCCGAATTGTCTACGAACTAGGTCCTTTACTGGATGTCCAATGGATTCAAACATTCTTCTAACAACTCGGTTTTTACCAGAGTGAATAACAATTTCAACTAATGACTCAAACGGGTTTGAATCAATCAGAGTTACCTTGTCGGCATTCATCATGCCATCTTCAAGTTCAACCCCAGTGGTTAGCTTGTTGATCTCTTGGGCGGTTACTATGCCTTCAACTTTTGCAACATAAGTCTTTGTAACACCAAACTTTGGATGAGCAAGCATGTTTGCTAGTTCGCCATCGTTAGTAAGAATCAGTAGTCCTGATGTGTCAGCATCTAGTCTGCCCACGTTGTAGATGCGGTCAGAGCGAAGGGCATACTGACTTAGGTCAGGCCTGCCGAATTCATCAGCCATTGAAGAAATGACACCAATTGGTTTGTTCAAAGCCATGTAGACACGAGATGCATCTAGTTGGATAGGTGTTCCTCGAACAGAAACCTTGTCAACTTCTGGATCAATACGGCTACCTAGTTCTTTGACTACTTTGCCGTTTACTTTTACTGCTCCGGATGTAATGAGCTCTTCGCTGGCACGCCTTGAAGCCACTCCTGCGTTAGCAAGTACTTTTTGAAGTCTTACGCCTTCATTTGATTCGGTCATTATTACTTGCTAACGGAGATGTCGGAACCTAGTTCAGAGTTTGCATCTGGCAGGTAAGGGCTAATCAATGGAAGATCTTCCAAAGCATTTATTCCTAGCGTTTCTAGGAAGGTAGGGGTGGTTCCATAGTTGATGGCCCCTGTTTCACTATCTGTGAATAGTTCTGTGATTAGTCCTCTACTTAGAAGAGTTCTAACCACGCTGTCTACGTTCACTCCACGGATAGATGCAATCTGTCCACGGGCTATTGGTTGACGATATGCAATCACAGCAAGTGTTTCTAGAGCT
This sequence comes from Actinomycetota bacterium, assembly GCA_041177045.1. Lineage (GTDB taxonomy): Bacteria > Actinomycetota > Actinomycetes > Actinomycetales > Microbacteriaceae > Rhodoluna. The sequence continues at coordinate 10,435 of JBEDBW010000012.1, forward strand.
GCTTGCGAGAGCTTAGTTGGGTTTTCATTAGAGATGAATTCGCGAACAGCCCATTCGTAATCTTCACGAACAAATACTCGCCAGCCTCCACCAACTTCACGAATCTCAAATCCTCTTGGACGGCTTCCGTTTACTCCATCAAAGTCATCTCTAACCGCTAGAACAGCTTGCTTGATGTCTGGAACTGGAGTGTCCAGAGAAGTTGCTAGGTGCACTAGTGAAAGTGGAACTTCAGCAACCATGAGGATAGCTTCGATTGCCCCTTGAAGTGATTCAGGGTTGATTGGCTCATGGATTGCTAGAGATTCACGAGGATCTTGTGATGCAGCACTCTCCTGAGTCTCTACTTCTGGTTGCTCATCATGAGTCATAATCTGCTCCTAGTGCTGATAGTTGTGTTTCATCAAAATCATCTGACTGCCAAGTGATTTGTAGTGGACCTAGCGATTCACTTTGTTCAAAAGCAACTGCGCCTAGACGGTAAAGCTCCAAGATAGAAAGGAATCTTGCAACAAGCACTGCTCTGTCTCTAACAGATGAGATCAATTCGCGGAAAGTGAGCGTGGTTGCTGATCTCAGAAGGGCAACTACTTCAGCAGCTTGCTCTCTGATTGAGATTCTTGATGCGTGCAGGTGAGTAAGTCCAACTAGTGGAATTTCTCTAGGAGCCATTGTCTCTTCAGCAAGACGTGCAAAGTCTTCGGGAGTCAGAGTCCATACCAGTTCGGGTAGCTTCTGCTTGAATCTTTCTTCAAGACGAACTGAACGGTATATGCGTCTAGATTCTTGGGTGATTGCGGTTTGGAACCAAACAGAAATATCCTTGAAGGCTCGGTACTGCAATAGACGAGCAAACAAGAGGTCTC
>JBEDBW010000013.1:0-10346 GCA_041177045.1 Actinomycetota bacterium
GATGAACCCAAGGGTGATCCTGGCAATACCTTAAGTCGTGCTGAGATCACCGATAAAGCCATGCGTCTTGCCGCATTTAGTGGAGGCGCGACTCCCAGTGAAATGAGTGCAGCCGTTGAGCGCTTGTGGAATATCCGTAAGCAGTCCAAGATAGGTCTGATTTGGCTAGCACTGTTCTTTCTAGGTGGTTTCTTACTGAGTTAGCGGCTCTAAAAAGGTTTGAGGTAACGGCCATGGCCTCGAAGTTGATGTTTTTGTGAACCAGCTTCTCATTTACCTGCCGTTCTGTTTCGGCGAGGGTGTGTGGACCGGCCATGGGTTACCTCCTAAATAGGTTCTTCTATTCTCCACCAATCGTTAGGTTCTAAATAACTTTTAGGGCACAAAGGCGTTTTGTGGCTTTTTGCGTTGTAATCTAAAAATGATTCGTATCCTAACAATCGGAGAAACAATGACACAGCTGTCAGACCTAACGCTTGCAGATTTAGACCTTTTCGAAGGTGGCGCTCCTTGGCACATCTTTGACAAGCTTCGAGCTGAGTCCCCAATTCACTGGGACGCAGAGGAGAAGCCAAACAGCGGATTCTGGTCTGTCACTCGCTATCAAGACATTGTCAAGGTCCTTCGCGATCCAGATACCTTTACCTCTACCCACTTCACCAACTTAGAAGAAGTTGATGCTGAACAAGAAGAAGCCAGAAGATCTCTTCTAGAAACCGATGGTTCTCGTCACCGAGCACTTAGACGATTGCTGCAAGGTGAGTTCACTCCCCAGGCGGTTTCAGGCTATGAAACATTCCTAAGAGGACTAACCGCAACTACTCTCGATAGCGCTTTTGCTAAGGGTAGCTTCGACTTCGTTGAAGAAGTTGCTGCCGATTTCCCTATTCGTGTTCTCGCTCGAATGTTAGATGTTCCAGATCATGACACTGACAAGTTGATTGAGTGGGGTAACAGGATGATCGGTAACACAGATCCTGAACACGCAGATATTTTGTTAGATGACCCTGAAAGCGAGAAGTATCGCCTGGTTCCATTTAGATCTCCAGCAGCTCTTGAAGTATTTGAATACGGTCAGAACCTTGCCAATGAACGCAGAGGTAAAGACGGTAAAGACTTAGTTTCAACTTTGATTAACCAGGTTCCGTCAGACGGTATTCCTTTATCGGAGCGAGACTTCAACACTTACTTCTTGCTTCTAGTTGTAGCTGGTAACGAAACAACTCGTCACACCATCTCACACACCATGAACTACCTAATTGAAAACCCTGAGCAGATGGCAATGCTGCAGGAAGATCCTTCACTTATCCCGTGGGCTGTTGAAGAGTTCATTCGCCTTGCATCCCCGGTGTATCACTTCAGAAGAACAGCTACTAAGGATGTTGAGTTTCAAGGCACTGAAATAAAGAAGGGTCAAAAAGTTGTTCCTTGGTTTGCCTCAGGTAACAGAGACTCAGCCATCTTCACTGACCCTTACAAGATGGATGTGAAGCGAAACCCTAATGAGCATATGGCTTTCGGTCGCGGTGGACCTCACATGTGCTTGGGTAACTCGCTAGCTCGCCTAGAGGTTCGAATTATGTTTGAAGATCTTTTATCTCGAGTTGACAAGGTTGAAAGACTTGGCGACATAGATCACTTACGTTCAAACTTCGTAAATGGAATAAAGAGATTCCCGGTGAAGGTAACTCTTAGATAAGTTTCGCAATATCTTTTAGGTAGGCATCAACTAAGTCGAAGGTTCTTTGCTTCGATGCCTCATCTTCAGCCACAGTTTGAGCCATCAAGATCTGTGGATCTTGACCATCTTGACTAACTTTTTTTGCACCGCCCCAATCCAGCCAGCCCTTTAGCGCTGCTGCATTTAGTTCAGGATGAAATTGAACAGCTAAAGATCTGTCATAGATAAATGCTTGCGATGCAATTGGGTTACGGGCAATCTCTTTTGCTCCAGGAGGCACTTGCCAGCAGTCATAGTGGAACTGGAACCAAGGTCCGTTACTGACTAGATCTTTTCTATCTGACCAGATGTTTGTCCAACCAATTTCGCCCTTTGTACCCGGTGCTACTGAGCCGCCTAGAGCCCTTGCCATGAGCTGACCGCCAAAGCAGATACCTAGGACAGGTTTTTCAGCTTCTAAGGCTCTTTTGATCCAGTCAAGTTCTGGTTGCACCCCAAGGAGCGCCTAGGGGAATGAGCAGGTCATAATCATTAAAGTCTGGGAATTCGAAGGAAACATTTGGATTCTCAAAGGAGCTTTCTGGGACCACAAGAACCTCAGTATTTTCAAAGCCGTGGCGGGCGAGGGCCTCACCCACCCAACCGGTTGGACTGACGTGGTCATGTTGAATAAATAGAGCTTTCATAAATTCCTTCATAACTTTTCGGTTTAGATGGCTATTTACTACGCTACTAGCAAGTAACATTCAAATATCGTTTGAACCCTAATGAAATGTAACAAAGGAGTTGCAATGAGCACCAACCTCACCGCTCTAAGAGAGAAGCTGCAGGAGCAAGGCATCGATGTCCTGAGAATAATCTACGCAGATGTTCTAGGCATTACACGCTCTAAGGACATTCTGGTGAGCCAGCTAGAAAAGATTGCTGGCCATGGCCCGGCCTTCTGCCAAGGTATCTGGGTAACAACAACTCAGGGTGATGTACTAGATGCTGAGGGCATCGCAGGCGACGGTCTGCAAGATTTCATCACCCAATTAGATCCAGACACTATCCATGAGCTACCTTGGGAACCAGGGGTAGCTTATGCAGTTGGAGATGCACTGAACCCAGACATGTCTCCGAATTTGTTCTCACCAAGAACTGTGCTTAGAAAAGTTATTGCTCAATATGAAAAATTAGGTTTGGTTCCTGTTGTTGGACCTGAGCTTGAATTCTATATTGCAGACCGAGTTGAGGGCGGAGGCTTCAAGAGATCTCTAGTCAGAGCAGGTCGAGCCTACACAACCGGCTCACTAGTCGACCCAAAGGGAACTTTCCTGCACTTGATGCGCATGCTTGATCAACTAAACATTGGTGCATTTGCAGGTAACCATGAATTCTCACCTGCACAGTATGAAATAAACCTTTGGCATTCAGAAGCTATGGATGCAGCTGATAGAACTTTCCTGTTCAAGACTTCAATCAAAGACATTGTTAACCGTGAAGGTCAGCATGCAACATTCCTAGGTAAGCCTTGGAGTGATGAGGGAGGTTCAGGTTTCCACCTGCACTTATCAGTGACAGATAAGCAGGGCAAGAATCTCATGCACGAAGGAGCTGAACTTAGCGAAGTAGCTAAACAGATGATTGCAGGTTTATGTGAAAACGCTAATGCGCTTACTGCTTTCACCAACCCAACAGTGAACGCCTTCAAGAGGCTGGGTCCTGACACCCTCGCTCCTTACCGGGCTAACTGGGGTTATGACAACAGAAGCACCATGGTTCGTATTCCGCCAGAGCGTGGATCAGGAACTCGTCTAGAGGTTCGTGTTGGTGATGGTGCTGCTAATCCTTACTTGGTCATTGCAGGTATCTTGGCCGCTGCTCTTGATGGCATTGTTAGAAAGCTTGAAGTTACCGAACCTGCTGAAGGCATGGCTTATGACAACGAAGCTGCACCAACTCTTCCGGCAACATTTACTGAGGCTCTTGATGCTCTTGAAGCAAACGAGCGTATGCGTGAGCACATGTCAACAGGTTTGATTGCAATCTTCTTGGTAATGAAGCGCGATGAGATTCAAAGATATGAAGCGGCTGTGCCAGACCCATCCACTAGAGATGTTACGGACTGGGAGATTCAGGAATACTTCGAAGATTATTAAATCGAAGGATTTGAATTATCTGCTAGCAGAGTTCCACCGTTGAAGGTAACCCCAACTTCGCGATAGTAACCACCGAGTATTTCTTTGACCGGAAGTATGGACGCTAATTCATCCCACTGGGAATCAGAGAGAGTAAGTTCAGCATCTCCTACCCAAGGCGTACCCAGATCAGCATCAACGCCACCCATGGTGATTAGTTGATCCATCGAGTTGCCAAGACCTGGAGTAATCGATGGCATCCATCTTGAGTGAATCATTGGGTGACCATTAACAAAACCATTTGAGTCAGCTGGTTTTCTCAGTGTTACAACAGCTGAGGCAAGTCTGTGATCATAGGCCGCAAGTGATGCACCTAGTTTTGCTCCTGCTTCTAGTTTTGGGGTTGCCTTACCGTGATTGAAGATTCTTGTAACTGCAACATTGCCAAGCTTCTTCGGATAACCCTGGAACCAACCGCGCGCAATAGCGAAGTCTTTGGTAACCCAGATAGCGACACAGCGTGAGTATGTCTTCCCCTGGTATTTGCATCTGACTACAACAAATGCTTCTAGGTATTGTGAGCGAACCGGATCAAGAAGCTCTTCGCCACCGGTTGAGCAGGACTGCCAGTCAGCCCAGATAAGTGCAACGGCACCTGGGTACTCATCGGCTAGATCTAGCTCTGGGGGAAGTATTGCTCTGACGTTGGCTTCATCTGTTAGATACTCAACAGTCAGCAAAGTGCCTGAATAAAACCAAGGCATATTCGGGATGATTGCCGATTTGCCGGTTGGGGTCTTTGGGGCCATAAATCCATGTAATTCGCTCATAAACACTAGATTAGCGAACCATTCGGGTCCGAATGACTCTTTATAACGATAGAGATAACGATTAAACAACCATCAGGTAACGGAACCCCGAAAATGCGTTTTTCCTGTGAATTTTGCACCAATCTAGATGCAGGTCGTTCATACCCGAACGATTTCCAATCTCGACTAGGAGTAAGTAATGTCAGTAGACAAACAAGATAATTCCCTGAGGAAAAACCGACTGGGAATCCTGGGGATCGTATTTTTCGTAGTTGCAGCATCTGCACCACTGGTAGGTATGACTGGGGCTGTACCGGTAGCAATTCTCGCTGGTAACGGAGCAGCAGCTCCTGGAGCTTATCTACTTGTTGGATTAGTTCTCATATTGTTCAGCGTTGGTTTCACAGCTATGTCTAGCAAAGTCACTAACGCAGGAGCATTCTTTGCTTATGTAGGTAGGGGGCTTGGCAGAAATGCTGGAACCGGATCTGCTTTTGTCTCGATAGTTGCATACACAACTATCCAATTAGCAATCTATGGTTTCTTCGGCGGCATTATGGCTGGTCAAGGAAAAGCCCTGCTAGGTATTGATATGCCTTGGTTTGTTTGGGCTGCTGTCGCTTGGGTAGTTGTTACTGCTCTTTCACTTCTAAGTGTTGATGTTGGAGCTAAGGTTCTTGGCTTACTAATGGGTCTTGAAGTTCTTTCACTTCTAATTGCCGGTATTGCAATTTTGGCAAACCATTCAGGTGAAATGAACTTCGCAGCTTCATTCTCACCTGAGAACATATTCGCTGGAGGATTCGTAGGTGGCGCTGGTATCGCAATTGCATTCGCACTTGCCTCATACATTGGCTTCGAAGCTACTGCAATCTATGGGGAAGAGTCAGTCAACCCTAAGCGAACTGTTCCTAGGGCAACCTACTGGGCCATCGGTATCATCACTGCCGTTTTCGCTTTGGTTTCTTTCGCTATGGTCACAGGCCTAGGTTCAGCAACTGTTGTAGACAGAGTTGCAGAGATTTCTGAAGGTGGAGCAAACCCTGCAGCAGTCCTGTTCTTCTTAGTCGGTGAGAATGTTGGACCATGGCTAGTAACCATTATGGAGTGGCTAGTTGTTTCATCATTGTTCGCAGGTCTACTCGCCTTCCAGAACGCAAACGCACGTTACGTGTTTGCTCTTGGTCGTGCCGGTGTTCTTCCTTCAGCTTTTGGTAGAACAAATGCATCTGGTGCACCTGTCGGTGGAGTAATTGTTACCTCAGTCATTGCGGCTTTGGTAATCCTTTTGTTCACAGTTCAAAACCTAGATCCAGTATTGAACCTATTCTTCTGGATGAGCGCGATCACAGCTATTGCAGTCATGGTTGTAGAGATCCTGGTGAGCATTGCTGTGATTCGTTACTTCATGATGAACCCAGGCACCCACTGGTTCAAGGCAATAGTTGCTCCAGCACTTTCAGCCCTGGCTCTAGGTGTTGGTCTTTACCTATTGATGTCACGCTTCAACCTGCTTTCAGGATTAGCTCCATCACCTGAGGAATCAGGCAATGCATGGTCAATGACCACTCTTGGTTGGACTCTGGTATTGCTACCGTTTGCAGCTCTTGTAGGCGGTTTCATCTGGGGTGCAATCAATAAGAAAGATGGCTCAAAGATGAGTGCTGACATTCTTTCCTAAAACGCAATAAACACCTAGGGCTCAGACCTTTTGGTCTGGGCCCTTCGTGTTTGGTTAGGAAACAAAAGATTTAGTGGCAGACTAAAACCATGTCAGCAATGAGGCTCGAACATGACCTGCTCGGTGATTACGAGGTACCTTCCAGTGCATATTGGGGTGTACACACAGCAAGAGCAGCAGAGAACTTCCCTATTTCGGGAGTCCCAATCGGCCATTACAGATCTCTAATCAGAGCCTTGGCCCTAGTAAAAGAATCCGCAGCCAAAGCCAACCTAGAAGTTGGCGAACTTGATGAAAAAGTAGCTAACGCGATTATTGCTGCTTGCCATGAGGTTGAGGCAGGGAAGTTCGATAAAGAATTCATCGTTGATGCCATCCAAGGTGGTGCTGGAACTAGCACCAACATGAATGCCAATGAGGTTATCGCGAATCGTGCCCTTGAAATAGCAGGCTATGAAAAGGGCGACTACGACAAGATCCATCCACTAAATGATGTAAACATGTCGCAGTCAACAAACGATGTCTATCCAACAGCTCTAAAAGTTGCACTCATTATTGAAATTAGAGAACTAATAAAGGCGTTGGAATATCTTCGTTCAAAATACAACGCCAAAGCTATTGAATTCAAAGATCTAATCAAGATGGGCCGCACTCAACTTCAAGACGCAGTGCCAATGACTTTAGGTCAAGAGTTCGCAACCTTCGCCAGAATGACTCAAGAAGATGAGCAGCGTCTTGTTGAGCTGATCCCACACCTAAGTGAAATCAATTTAGGTGGAACTGCAATCGGCACACAACTAAATGCTCCTAAAGGATATGCGGAATCCGCTTGTAAACACTTGAGTGATCTAGCAGGTTGGAAGTTTGTTGTTGCTGAAGACATGGTTGAGGCAACTCAAGATGTTGGAGTCTTTGTTTTAGTTTCTGGGGTTCTCAAGCGAGTAGCGGTCAAGCTGTCCAAAACTGCGAATGACCTTAGATTACTTTCTTCTGGTCCAAGAGCAGGTTTCGGTGAAATCAATCTGCCAGCAAGACAGGCAGGGTCATCAATCATGCCAGGTAAAGTCAACCCGGTAATTCCTGAGGTTGTAAATCAAATAGCCTTCACGGTTATTGGAAATGACATGACAGTGACTATGGCTTGTGAAGCTGGTCAGCTACAGCTAAATGCGTTTGAACCAATCATTACAAGATCACTCATGATGAGCATCATCTACTTACGACAAGGTTGCTACACACTTGCAGATAGATGTGTTGATGGAATCACAGCAAACGCCGCTCGTCTGAGAGCAGACGTTGAGAGATCTATTGGAACGGTCACTGCTCTTTCACCACTACTGGGATATGAGAATGCAACGTTGGTTGCTCAAACTGCATTAGCAGAGGACAGTACGGTGAAGGAAGTTGTGTTGAGGCTAGGACTCATGAGTGAAGAAGAGTTCAACAACATCTTGGGAGATGTCGACAAGTTAGTAAGACCGAACGGTTAGATCTTTTTCTTGCTTCTGCGATGTAGAACTAGGTAAGCCCCAAGAGCTCCGCCAGCCGCGATTAAAGCTCCCGCCCATATCAAACCTGCTACTAAGTCAAACTCAGATTCGGCAACTTTTGTAAGAGGTTCTTGGGTTTCTAGAGTTAGCTCTACACCGTTCTCATCGAAGCACTGATTACCAATGCTGTCGGAAACGTAGCCTGTGGTGTTTTCCACTGTAATCAGGTATTCACCTGAAGCAATGTGTCCATCATCAGAAGCGCTTCTCCAAAGAACCTTGTATTGGCCTGGGTCTTGGATGTTTACTGTGGTGAACATGGTCTTGCCATCGATACGTGCACAAGCTGCACCTAGTTGCTCACCGGTTTCAGCATTGGCTATAGCCAATAGGTTTCCCTTGCCAAACTCTGTTGGGATTGGTTCTTCGCTGTATTCAAGGCGAATTTCTATGCTTCCAGCCTCAACGACTGAGTCTGCACTTGGGCTCTGCTCAATAAGTTCGTTGTGGGCAAGGGCGGGGGAACTCAGTAGAAATACTGATGAGAGGGATAAAACTAGGGCTGAAACTGTTAACTTACGCATGAACCCAGTCTACACACGGGGAAAAGGTCTAAAATTAAGGTGAATAGAGCCGTTCGGAGCAAAATGCCATCACCTAACTCACCATTGAACTACCTGAGGCAAATAGCCATCGGGTCAGCTACTGGTTTGATCCTGTTAGCCCTGATTATTGGTGGCTTCACATTGGCAGCACCTAAGTCAAGTACTCCGACTAACACTCCAACCAACACTCCAACTGACACTCCAACTGTTACTCCAACTACAGATGGCAGAGACTGTTCTATTGCTGAACTAGCTCTAGACGATCGTCTCGTTGGACTACACGCTCAGGTATTGAACCCTGCTACTAATGAAGTCCTGTTTGATGTTCAAGGCGATGTTCCTGCTCAAACCGCTTCTGTTATGAAACTTCTAACCGCAACCGCAGCACTTCAGGTGCTTGGGCCAAACTATAGAGTACAAACCAAGGTTTATGCAGATCTAGACAACCCTGGACACATTGTCATCGTTGGAGCAGGTGACCCAACTCTTTCCAGAGTTAGAGTTGGTGTTCAATCTGTCTATAAGGATGCACCTAAGCTTGCTGACCTAGCTGTTCAAATCAATGATTGGGCTAGATCAACTCCAATCACAAACATCACTTTAGATAGCACCTACTTTGAGGCTGAAGGTTGGGATATCGATAACCCAGATTCTGAAAGAACGATTGGCTACCAGTCAATTGTTACTGCTTTGCAGGTAGATGGAGATAGAGCTAATCCAACTGCTCAAACATCTCCTAGAAGCCTTGATCCAGTTAATGCTGCTGGGATTGCTTTGAAGAAAGCTATTGGCCCGCTTGCAGCATCAGCTACCTTGACTCAAGACAAAGCTGGAGAGAACCTTCTCGAAATTGCATCTGTAAGATCACAACCAATAAGCAAGTGGATTGAACACATGCTGAGAGTAAGCGACAATACTGAAGCAGAATTCCTTGCTCGTCTTGTTACAAAGCAGTTAGGTTATGACGGATCAAGGGATTGGGTAGAGGATGCTCTGAAGGAAGCACTCACTCGTGCAGGGCTTTCAACTGATGACCTTCAGCTTCGTGATGGTTCAGGATCAAACGAATGGAACCGAGTTCCAGCAACGTTTATCAATGCTCTACTCAAGAAGGTATTGAACGAAGACGGTGATCTAGGAATAATCAAGAGAGCTCTTCCAATTGCTGCTGAAACAGGGTCACTTGCTAACAGATTCAAGGGTGACAACATTGATGCCGCTGGAAAGATTTTTGCTAAAACTGGCTGGACTAAGAATGAGTACTCTCTAGCTGGAATTATCAAGGCTAAAGATGGCACAGACTTAGTCTTCAGCATTGCTGCCATTGGCAATGTCAACGCAACAGCTAAAGATGCTATTGATAACCTAGCCACAGGCATCTATAGATGTGGCAATACTCTTTCAGCCGAAACAGTTCCTAAAAACTAATAAAGAAGAAGGTAGCAATGTCGCTCACCGAGAGTGAACTACTAGCAAAGGTCCCAACCCAGCTATACATAGCCGGAAAGTGGGTTGACGGTCATGGTTCAGAGCTGATCAACGTCGAAGATCCATCAACTGGAAAGACCCTGGCAACTATCGCCAATGCAAATGAAGCAGATGGTCTAGCCGCTCTTACTGCAGCAGCGAATGTTCAAGAGTCTTGGGCAAAGACACCTCCACGTGAGCGTGCAGAGATACTAAGAAGAACATTCGAATTGGTAAAGGCAAGAAGCGAAGAGTTCGCGATGCTAATCAGCTTGGAAATGGGTAAGCCAATTGCTGAAGCAAGGGGAGAGGTTACCTACGGTAATGAGTTCCTTCGTTGGTTCTCAGAAGAAGCAGTTCGCATTACTGGTAGATATGGTTCATCTCCTGAGGGAACCGGTCGCATGCTGGTAACTCAGAGACCAGTAGGTCCAGCATTCGCTATCACTCCTTGGAACTTCCCGCTGGCTATGGCAACTAGAAAGATTGGACC
>JBEDBW010000013.1:10374-19243 GCA_041177045.1 Actinomycetota bacterium
CCTTTTGATGAAGACTTTGGAAGAGGCTGGCTTACCAGCGGGTGTAGTAAACATCATTACTACCAATACCTCGGCTGCAACAAGTGCCCCAATAATTGCAGACCCAAGACTTCGTAAGATCACCTTTACTGGCTCTACTTCTGTTGGAGTTAGATTGCTTGAGCAGTCTGCGAAGCAGGTTTTGAGAACATCAATGGAACTTGGCGGTAACGCTCCATTCCTAGTATTTGAAGATGCAGATGTAGATGCAGCCGTTGAAGGTGCGATGGTAGCTAAACTTCGAAACATTGGTCAGGCCTGCACAGCAGCAAACAGATTTATTGTTCACGAGTCTCTAGCTGATGAGTTTGCTAACAAGTTGGCAGCAAAGATGGAAGCCATGCCACTTGGAAGAGGAGTTGATCCTGAGACCAAGATTGGTCCTGTGATCAACGAGAAGGCAAGAGAGAATCTAAAGCGTCTAGTTGAGACAACAGTTTCTGAAGGTGGAAAAGTTGTCACTGGAGGAGCGGCACGCTCAGGTGAGGGTTACTTCTTTGAGCCAACTGTATTGATGGATGTCAAGCCTGGTTCAACGATTCTGAATGAAGAAATCTTTGGTCCTGTTGCTCCGATTGTTAGATTCAAGGACGAAGATGAGGCCATTAGGTTAGCTAATGACACAGAGTATGGTCTTGTCTCCTACGCTTACACCCAAGATCTAAAGCGTGGAATCAGACTGATTGAAAGATTAGATACAGGCATGACTGGTCTCAACACGGGTCTTGTTAGTAATGCTGCTGCACCTTTCGGTGGTGTTAAACAATCAGGGTTGGGTCGCGAAGGCGGTCTAGAAGGAATTCATGAGTACTTGGAAACCAAGTATGTAATGATTCCTGACCCAAGTCTCTAGAGACAACAACAAGAAGGTAAACCGTGAGCAGAATCGGACTAATCGAAAAGCCAGCTCTCTGGGCTGCAACACTAGGACCAATTGTTACCTTTATTGGCTACACAGTGGCTGGTGCGATGTGGGAAGGCTATGACGGAGTCAAGAAAACTATCAGTGACCTTGCCGCTGATGACTCACCGGTTCAACTGTTCATTTCTGCCGTATTCATCTTCGGTGCACTCTGTGACATCGTGATTTCCCACTTCGCCAAGGCATTTGCAACAGCTGGTCGAATTGTAATTCTTCTAATTGGTATAGCAACAATTGGATTGACCGTCTTTACCACCCCTGATCAACAGAGCTACTCAGTCACGCATCGAGTATTCGCTATCTCAAGCTTCTTCCTACTCTGTGTGTGGCCACTGTTTGCAATGCGAAGAGGCACGGATGTTCCGCCGTTGCTTAGGCCTGGAGCAGCTATCTCTGGTGCACTAGTTATCGGAGCAATATGTATTTGGTTCTTGAGCCTTTGGCAAGATCCAAACTCAACTATTACAGGACTTGGAGAACGAATAGGTGTTGGAGCTCAGGGGCTCTATCCAATGATTGTTATTTGGCACAGCTACCTATGGCAGAAAAAGAACTCCCAAGCAAGAAACTAGTTCTTTATCGGGACAACGGCTTTGAACTCAGTTCTCTGCTCATCGCTGTTCCACTCTAGAGTTCGTTCTAGACAAACGGCATCGAGCATCTTTGATCCAACACTTTCAATCTTCTCTTTAGTTGGCTTGAGCCCATCGTTGCTGATGAGAATACTTATGGTTCTCGAATCTTTCATGGATATTTCTCCATGTATGTTGGAAGCGTTTCCGTGACGCACGGCATTGCTCACAACTTCCTTTAAAATTTCGTTCAAAATATCGCTTGCAACTAGATCACTCTTCAAGACTTGGTTTGCCAGAGGAGTTAGGAAAACGTGGATGTCGCATATCCCACTCCAGACCGATTTGATTTCAGTAATCGATACGTCAACCGGATGCTGAACAGATCTAGACTCTTTCAGAGCATCCATTGCTCTTTGGAGGTCACTGAGAATCTGGTCTTTGACCTGTGGAGTGATTTCTTTTGAGGCACTGGCTCTAATTGAAGCAGTTGTTAGAGCAGGCTGAACTACCCCGTGGACGAGAAGATACCAGCCATGTCGAGCAAGCCAAGCCTTCTGTTCGAAGAGCTTGTTCTCTCTAGCTAACTCAGCGATAGCATCGTTTAGTTCATCTTCAACTTTGGATTGACCTAGGTCAAGAATGTGGGCTTGAGAAGCAACAATAACGGACCAGCCTTGCATTACTAGGAAGGACGGGAGTAGTTCTGGAACACCAGATTCATTAGGGATCTGATACAGCCAGAAGAAACCAGGCAAACCTGCGAAGAAAGCAATGACTGTTGTAGCAACAAAGGCGTTAGTGACAGAAAGGTTAGGTAGCTTCAGGCTGACCACTTTGAAAAGTAGCAGAGAGCCAACGAACACCAAGCACATTCCGAGTATGTCTACCGGCGTAGCTTTTGGAACGGCAAAGATTGTGGTTAGGAAAAATAGTAGTGGGAGTGGAACAAAGCTATTCCAGATTCTGATCGACTTAGATAGGTCTACCTTCACTTCTGGCTCAGGTCGCGGGCCTGATTTTGGTGAATTTGGCTTAGATAGGTTTCGTGCCTCAATGGTGAGGCTCTCGTCGAATGGCCTTAGATCTAATCTGATGAAGTCAATAACCTTATTAGCTAACGTGACGATGTCTCTTGAATTCTTTACGGCAACTTGAAGCTCTTCTAGCTGAGGGGACAAAACCTTGAAGGTCTTCAAAGCAGCTTCTCGGTTTTCATCTTCAAGTTGCTCCAGTGCAGCACTTCTAAAGGAAAGAAGCTCTGCTTCAATCTCCTGCAACTTGGCAAGATTGCTCTCCCTTTGCAGTCGGTTGCCTGCCACATTAGTGAAAAGCACTAGAAGAGTAAAGCCAAGAAATAGGCCTCCGATAAACCTGAAGGCAGGCAGTCCTTCGTCCACGATTCCAAACAGGGGCGTAATGTAGAGCATTGACAGATTCTTAAATCCAAAGAAGAGGCTTGCGACAACGATGTTGAACCAAGGCTGCTGCTCTTGGTTTACATTTCTCTTTCGCTTTATGATTACTGCCGGCAAGATGATGGCGAGCGTTAATAAAATACCTAATAGATTTGCCGGAATCCAAGCCCAGGTGAAGTTATTGAGGCGAACAACATCAAAAGCGAAACTCAGCATGGCAGTAAATGCCAAAGCTACGGAAAGAAGACGAATACCTATCGAATTTGGATTACCTAGTCGAGTCCAGAATCTTCGTGAAGAAAAGCTGAAATCCATCTAAGTCCTTTATCGCTAGGTTTATCTACTAAAGTCTAGTTTTTACCGAGCGATGAGGGCAAAAGAGCCTAACTAGGATCTGTCTGATTCGTCCTCATCTATAGGCACAATGAAATCTTCGTCTGGCTCTTCTAAGCCAGAATTCAGGGATATTCCAAGGATGTCTGCTGAAGAAGAAGGCAGTTCAAGGTCTTCAACCTTGCTCAACGCCTTGTTCACAGCCCTTGTTCTTGTTCCTGCTTGGCTGACAGTCTTTTGAGCTGTTTCTAGCTGTCTAGCAAGGGTGTCCATGACGGCTGAGTACTTACCGAATTCGGTTTTCGCCGCACTAAGTACCTTCCAAACATCGGAAGCACTCTTCTCAATAGCTAGTGTCTTGAATCCCATCTGCAGGCTGTTAAGAAGTGACATCAGGGTAGTAGGTCCAGTTACTAGGACTCGGTAGCTGTTTTGCAATTCGCTGGTTAGACCAGGACGTCGAACAACTTCAGCAAAAAGCCCTTCAGTAGGCAAATACATGATTGCGAAATCGGTACTGACTGGGACATGTAGATACTTGTCTGAAATTAGTTTCGCCTGTGTCTTGATGGCTTTCTCAACTGCCTTCGCAGCTGTAGCAACATCTTCAGCAGATCCGCTCTCCTGGGCATTCTGAAGTTTCTCGTAATCCTCTTGAGGGAATTTGCTGTCAATAGGAAGGTAGACGTATTCACCATCTGCACGACCAGGTAGCTTCACTGCAAATTCCACTAGATCATTTGAACCCGGTTTAATCTTTACGTTCTTCTCATACTGACTAGGTGCAAGAACGTCCTCTAGCTGACGCTCCAGTTGAACCTCACCCCAACCACCGCGTGATTTCACGTTGGTTAGAACTTTTTGCAAACTGCCAACATCGTTGGCTAGTTTCTTCATTTCACCGACACCTCTGGCAACCGCTTCGAGGTTTTCGCTAACCAACTTGAAGGATTCGGTAATTCTCTTCTCTAGAGTTCCCTGGAGTTTCTCATCGACAGTCTCACGCATCTTCTCGAGCTTTTCTTCGTTACCCTTGCTCATCTTTTCGATTTCAGTCTGCATCGTGACCTGTAGCTCTTGCTGCTTCTTGGCATTTGAATCAGTTAGTTCGGCAATCTTGGTTTCGATGTTTTTAAGGGACTCATTAAGAGACTTCTGTAATTCAACTCGAGAGTTACCTGCTTCATCTCGCTGAAGCTTCGCTGAGTTTTGAGAGGTTTCGCTGAAAGAAGTGAGGCGTTTTTCAACAATGTCGTGATTCGCTGCAATGGCTGATCTCAGTTCATCTCTGTGAACCTGGAGGTCCTTTGTAATGTCGATGGAAGCACCTGAGGATTTGCGGGTCAATACCAAAACTGCAAGGCCAATAAGCCCTACTAGGTTGATCACTGCGATTAGAGTCAAGATGTCCATGGTCCTCCAGTTACTTGTATTTATCTTTCCCTTAGAAGAATAAGTCTTACCAGTGACAAAAGATTCCCCAGAAAGCGCTAGTAAATGCAAATCAGGGCTAGCTGAATCCAGCTAGCCCTGATTTGGTAATAATTGTAAGGTTTAGAGTCTTGACTCAACCTTTGCTTTGGTAGCTTCAAAGCGACCCTTTAGAAGCACGTATTCAGGCTTCCATGGCTTAGCTGGACCTGCCCAGTGAATAATCTTCGGGCTGGCATTGAAGTCCTGAGATGGAACGTGGTTCCACTCTGAATCAATTTCCAATACGCGGTCTCTTGAGTAGATGTTGAATACATCCTGGTCATTCATGCGGCACTGCTCAACTAGATACATGTGCTCAGCAGTGAAGTTCTCTGCTCTCATGAGTTCTAGGTTTAGCACCAAGATACCTGCGTTGAATGTTCTAGAGGTTAGATCAGCCTTGTCGTGAAGACGCTTTCTGATGTCCCATGCCTTCTCAGGAGCAAAGTGAAGAGTTGCTCTAGTGATTGGACGGATCATGTTAGCCCAGGTCTTTAGCCTGGTTCGCTTACCAGCGAAGACGTTGTCTCCTAGGTTTAGGTCGTAAAGCTCGCCAACGTCACCTTGAATAAGAATGTCGATGTCTAGGTAAAGAACCTTGTCTAGGTTCTTTAGCATTTCTGGCAAGAACAGTCTGTCCATGGTTGATACAGAGATGTGTGAAAGAAGAGCAATGTCTTCTCCATAGTCCACTTCATCAAAGTTATAGAAAGTGAAGTTGATCTCTGGGAAGAGCTTGCCCATACGCTCACGGAAAGCAGCTCCTAGACCGCGAGTCATAACGTGAGCATTAATCTCACGCTTTGTGTGATCAACAAGTGACTGGAGAACAACAGGAATCATGTCCTCTAGGTTCTGATCAAGAGCTAGAGCTGTTTCAACAACATTCTTACCTCTTGGGTTGTCACCAACTGTGATCTTTGATGCTTCTAGAGCTGCAACAGCTTGTGGCACATCAATGTTTGATGGTGTTACTGCGCTGTATGTAGTTGCATACTTGTCAGCAAATTCAACTTCGGCCTGACAGATTTCTGCCCAAAGCTTACGAACTTCCTTCTCGTCCTTACCTTCAAGAATTGCCTTTAGGGTAACTTCAAGCTTGTCTTCGATGCCATTTCTGATCTTGTTGAAAGCAGTTTCATCAAGGTTGATTAGGCCTTCGAAACGAACATCAGCTAGGTTCTTAGGCTTGAAGTCAACTGGTAATCCCATTGATCTAGCTGGTAGGTAGCAGTGGAGGCGACTAGTAGCAACCTCACGGTAGTCAACATATTCAGCCAGCATCACTCTGGCATCTTCAATACCTTCAACAAGGTCAAAGTTTCTAACCTGTTCACCAACCTGGATGAACTGGTCAACCTTCCAACCTAGGTACTTTCTTTCATCAATCTTTGTTTCAACCTGAGCAAGCTTCTTCTTTGTGGTGCCTGTTGCAGGAGGTAGAACCTGACCAACTGTTGTGGTTACACAGCCAGAGAAGAAAGCCTTGATGCCAAAGTCACGCAGGCGATACAAAGTAGTCCAGTCGCGGCAACCAATAGGTTCAATGCGCTTTAGCTCTGTAACAACCTCAGGGGTTAGTACATCTGGGTCTTGGATGTGGAAAGAGATCATTAGGGGCAGAACGTTCTTCGGGTACGGGAAGTCAACTGGACCCTTGAAGTTTCTGTGCATGAACCAACCGTTTGAGATGAGCCAAGTGTTCTCTGGGTATTCTCTTCCGCTTGAGAAGTCTCTATCGATAGCTACAGGCTGAACCTTTGCAGCATGAGTAGTGATCTGACGGTGTGGCTGAATCTCTTTCTTTAGAGAGTTCAAGTAGTTAGAAAGCTTGGTGTTACCTACGTAGTCGATGTTCTGGAAACGTAGCAAGTTTGAAAGAGCAGCAAGTGTCTGAACAAAGTCTCCACGGTTACGTGAAGTACGTGACTTGTCTAGCAACTTGTAATCCATAACAGCAATGTTGATTGTGTCTGGAAGTGATTTAACTTCTGGTTCGTTGTGGTTTAGCTGAGTGTTGAACCATTCAATGTTTTCGCGGTCTTCAGCTGTTAGAGAAGACATTAGTGCTTTGTCAGCAAAGATGATGTTGGTCTCTTCACGAAGAAGTTCTACCTGGCTGTATTTTGCCAATACCTTCATCAATGCAACTCTGGTCTCTAGTGGAAGCAAGTCACGGTGAGATGCGAAGTATTCCTTTAGCTGAACAAGACCCTTCTTCAAGTCAACAAAGAAGATGCTCTCGAAGTATTCAAAAGGAGCAAATCTCTTAGCTTTCTCATCTCCTGCTTCGTGGAAGTAGTGGAAAGCTGATTCAAAAAGACCAAACTGAGTAAGCATTACTCCAAACCCAAGAGCACCAATCTCTTTATGGCTTGAGTTGTCGTAAAGTGACTGAACGAAAGATCTAGCTAGAAGCTTCTCTCTAGGGGTAGAAGCTCCTCTGGCATAGTCACAGACAGCCTCTTCCATGGTGAGACCAGCAGCAACTTTGCCGATAACAGGAGGGTTAGCGACGATACCTTGCAGTTTCTCAATGGTTTGGGCCTGGTAGCCAGCAACCATTTGCATCTTCATCAAGTTTCTAAGTTTTTCAAACTGCTTAGGGGCAAACACGAGGCCCCAACGCTTGACGAACTTTTTAACAGCCTTAGGAATTGCCATGGACTTGGGTCCTTACATAGTTGGATTTAAAAGATGAGAACCAATTTGTTCTCTTTTTGATATTTTAGCCCAGAGAGCATAAAGTCCCCGCAGGATAAGGGCAGTGAGCCTAATTGGAGCGGTTGTTCCTAGCCAAACAGAGCAATAAGCAGAAAAGCGAAGATAGCGCAACCCTAAGCCTGGCACTGCATAGAACCTAAACCGACCAAGCCGACTCCAAAGAGCCTCGGATTACGCATTTATGCTCTAGAGCATTTATACTCTAATCATGGGAAGACAGCCTAAACAAGATAAAGACCAGCTGGATAACTTCGTTGAACAATGGCGAACGAAGAGAGACATCTCCAGGCAAGAACTAGCTGATTTAGTAGGGGTTCACTATCAAACGATGAGTTACATCGAACGCGGGGAATATGCACCTACCCTCGCCCTTACCCTGCGATTAGCCGCAGCCCTAGATTGCAAAGTTGAACAACTATTCAAATTGAAAGTGGGCATCTAATGAAGACTCAGAGTTCAGTATTGTTAACAAGCGAAATGCCAGGATTGAGCGGCTGTTGAGCTCACCACCAAGTGGTTTCTGGATCTCAAAGGGTTATAGAAGAACACTTTCCGTTGTATCAGTTGTGTTTAGTTACTACTACCTAATTACTTTGCTCCTGCCTGTGTCCATTAGCGACATGCTACAAAACCCTCTTCGAGCCGCTGACGGTGTTCTCTACTTGGACAAGCTGGACGCGACAGAAAACTTTATTTATGAGCTTGCAAATGTTCTCACTGGATTTGGCACCTTCTCTCCTCTAATCCTTCTTACTTGTCTTTTTTTGCTCAGATCATCAATGCGCAGAATTACCTCTTTGCCTGATGAGTACCTTGACGAACTTGAAATAGTTAACCGTGACTGGGCATTCAAAACCGGATATCTCGTGATTAGACGAGTTGGCCTAGCTTTGACTGTTATTGGATTCAGCACCTTATTCATTTTGTATGTCACACGTCCAAGAACTTGGGAGTGGCCAGGTCCTAAACACCCACTTCAAGATATCGAGGATGGGCTAGCTAAATACTTCGATGGCCTAACCGATGGCGGCAGCTTTGTCTTCTATTTTCAGGTCATTGGTTTGCTAACTTTCGTGGCCTATGCATTCCCAATAATCCTTTTGGCCTGGAGAGAATCAAAGTTCAATGAACCTCTTCCACAAATTGAGAATCAAGTCTTCAAGCAAGCCCCAGTGTTTGTTAAGTCCTACTTGAAAAGAGTCCTAATTATTGTTGGAGGGTTTATAGCCAGCATCTGCATTGGGTTTTTTGTTCCTTACGCATTTTTGAACGGGTTGTTTATCTTTTCAATAATTTTGACCACTTGGTTCGGACTATATGTCTACATCTGGAGCAGCATAAAGACTGTTGAGATCCTCAAGGCTATAAAGTCAAAGACTTCAAATTCC
>JBEDBW010000014.1:0-9028 GCA_041177045.1 Actinomycetota bacterium
ACCTTCCAGAAGCGTGCCTTCGAAATTGACAATCCAAACAGCCAGGGCAGCTGTGCCTGCGGATCTTCCTTCAGCTAAATCTCATTAAGGCCATGCTTTCCCTTTAGTTTTGGGGTGTTATGGCGTTGGTGGCTTCAATTAACACATAAACTTGTTTTATAACGAAACGATATTGAAGGATCGATTTTGCTTCCAAAACGTAGAAATAGATGGGCTCTAATCCCGCTATTTGCTCTTCTAATTGCCTCTTTGTCAGGCTGTACATCATACGAATTCTCAAGAGGGTGGCTGCCTGGTGTAACTGGAGTAACCAATCACACCGAGCGAGTGGTTTCCCTTTGGGCTGGCTCTTGGGTAGTTCTTTACGCAGTCGGGCTCATTGCGTGGGGCCTAATGTTCTGGGCAATCATCGTTTATCGTCGCCGCAAGGGTGACACCGAGATCCCGCCGCAGCTTCGTTACAACATGCCAATTGAAGCTCTGTTCACAGTCGTACCTTTGATTTTGGTTCTTGGATTCTTCGCACTAACAGCAAGAGATATTGCTGAAATTGAAAAGCCTGTTGACAGCGATTACAGAATTGAAGTAGTTGGAAAGCAGTGGTCTTGGGACTTCAATTACACCAATGACAATGTCTACGACTCTGGAATTCAGCTTCAAGCTGTAACTGAAGAGGCTGAAAAAGAGCTACCAACACTTTACTTACCTGTAAACAAGACAATTCAGTTTGATCTAATTTCTAGAGATGTCATTCACTCTTTCTGGGTAATCGACTTCTTGTATAAGAAAGACGTATTTCCGGGCAAAGTAAACAAAATGTATTTGACTCCACAAGTAATCGGTACTTACAAAGGAAAGTGTGCCGAGCTTTGTGGTGAGTTCCACTCGATGATGCTTTTCAACGTGAAGGTTGTTTCTCAAGAGGACTATGACGCTCGTATGGATGAGTTGGAGAAGATGGGTAACGTTGGGCAATTGAGCGCTGATCCAAATGACCCAGACAACATCAACAGAAACAAGAATCTTCCAGGTAACAAACCAAAGAGTGAGGGCTAGCAGATGGCACAGCCAGCAAAACCAGGCAAAGGTCGCATAGTCGTCGATTGGTTGACCACAACTGACCACAAGAAAATTGGTTACCTATATCTAGGTACTTCATTTGTTTACTTCATGATTGCTGGAGTTATGGCTCTGTTGATTAGAGCTCAACTTGCAATGCCAGGTCTGACAATCATTGAAACCAAAGAACAGTACAACCAGCTATTCACAATGCACGGAACCATCATGCTTTTGATGTTTGCAACTCCGCTTTTCGCTGGTTTCGTAAACGTTTTGATGCCAGTTCAGATTGGTGCTCCGGATGTTGCTTTCCCAAGATTGAACGCAATTGCTTATTGGTTCTACTTCTGGGGTTCATTCATTGCAGTTGCAGGATTCTTTACTCCTCAAGGTGCAGCATCATTTGGTTGGTTTGCTTATGCTCCACTTTCGAATACAACTTTCTCGCCAGGACTCGGTGGAGACCTATGGGTGTTTGGTCTAGCACTTAGTGGTTTCGGAACAATCCTTGGTGGTGTGAACTTCATCACCACAATCATCACAATGCGTGCTCCTGGTATGACGATGTTCCGTATGCCTATCTTCACTTGGAACGCACTAGTTACTTCAATTCTTGTAATCATGGCTTTCCCACCTTTAGCAGCTGCTTTGTTTGCTCTTGGTGCGGATAGAAAATTTGGTGCCCACATCTTTGATCCGGAAAACGGTGGAGCGATGCTCTGGCAACACCTCTTCTGGTTCTTTGGACACCCAGAGGTTTACATCATTGCGTTGCCATTCTTTGGAATCGTCTCTGAGATTTTCCCAGTGTTCAGCAGGAAGCCTGTCTTCGGATATCGGACTCTGATTTACGCGACAATCGCAATCGCTGCTTTGTCTATGACTGTGTGGGCTCACCACATGTACGTAACAGGTTCAGTGCTTCTGCCATTCTTCGCATTCACGACGATGCTCATCGCGGTTCCTACGGGTGTGAAAATATTTAACTGGATTGGAACGATGTGGCGGGGATCAATCACATTTGAAACCCCAATGCTATGGAGCCTTGGATTCTTAACCACATTCATCTTCGGTGGTTTGACAGGTGTAATTCTTGCTTCACCAGCACTTGACTTCCACGTTAGCGACTCATACTTCGTTGTAGCTCACTTCCACTATGTAGTGTTCGGAACAGTCGTGTTCGCAATGTTCGCAGGTTTCTACTTCTGGTGGCCAAAGTTCACTGGAAAGATGTTGAACGAAAGACTTGGAAAGATCCACTTCTGGCTATTGTTCTTCGGTTTCCACATAACCTTCCTAATCCAGCACTGGTTAGGTGTGAAGGGTATGCCTCGTCGTTACTACACCTATCTTGAAGGCGATGGCTTCACTTGGATGAACCAGGTTTCAACTGCAGGATCATTGCTCCTTGGTCTTTCAATGCTTCCATTCCTATGGAACGTATGGATCACCAGCCGCAAGGGCAAGCTAGTTGAAATGAATGACCCGTGGGGATTCGGACGGTCACTCGAGTGGGCAACAGCATCACCGCTGCCAAGACACAACTTCACTTCTATTCCTAGAATCAGAAGTGAGTCCCCAGCATTCGATCTCAACCATCCGGAGTATGCATCTCCCGATGCTAAACCTCTAGGCGGAAAGGGGAAGAAGTAGCCATGAAGACTAACGTCACAATGCTGAACATCCTCACCATTTTCAACCTGGTAGTCGCTGCAGTCTACGGATACTGGACTTACATAGCTGATGGTGCGATTGAAGTAATCGGTTTTGCCGCTCTAATCATGCTCGTTTTCTTGACTGGTTTTATTTCTTTCTACCTAGCAAAGTCAGCTAAGAACTTTACTGGGCCAGAAGATAATCCAGACGCAAACATCGAAGACGGTGAAGCAGAAATGGGATTCTTCGCTCCATGGTCATGGTGGCCTTTAGTTCTTGGTTTAGGTGCTGCATTGAGCTTCACAGCACTTGCAGTTGGCCCATGGTTATTCGCAATTGGATTCTCACTATCCATGATCGGTCTAATCGGATTTGTGTTCGAGCACTCAAGAGGACAGCACGCTCACTAAGCAAAAAGGATTATAAAAAAACCTGACCACATTTCTGGGGTCAGGTTTTTTATTTCTAAAGAATTATTTGTTGTAAGAGCGGAAAGCCACAACTGCGTTGTGACCACCAAAACCAAATGAGTTTGAGATGGCAAGAATGTTCTCACCCAAATCTCTTGGAGATGTAACCACATCAAGTTCGATAGCTGGATCTGGATCATCCAGATTGATAGTCGGGGGAGCAGTCTTTGTTTGAACTGCAAGAACAGTAAAGATTGCTTCAATTGCTCCAGCACCACCTAGTAGATGACCTGTAGAAGACTTTGTAGCTGAAACAGCAATGTTCTTTAGGTGATCACCGAATACTCGCTTCAAGGCAGTGTATTCAGCAACGTCTCCAACTGGAGTGCTAGTTGCGTGAGCGTTAATGTGGTTCACATCAGAAATCTCGGCGTTAGCCATCTTTAGAGCACCAATAACTGCTCTTGCTGCTGCTGCACCCTCAGGATCTGGTGCTGTGATGTGATACGCATCGCTTGTTACGTAACCACCGGCTAGCTCAGCGTAAATCTTTGCTCCACGAGCCAAAGCGTGCTCTTCAAGTTCAAGAACAAGAGCTCCAGCTCCTTCACCCATTACAAAGCCATCTCTGTTCACATCGTAAGGACGGCTTGCCTTAGCTGGCTCGTCATTGCGTCTTGAAAGGGCATGCATCGATGCGAAAGCTGCAATTGGTAGTGGATGCATCGCTGCCTCACAGCCACCTGCAACAACAATGTCAATCTCGCCTGAACGAAGTCTTGTAATCGCGTTAGCGATAGCTTCGGTTCCTGATGCACAAGCTGAAACAGATGTTCTAACTCCGCCTCGAGCCGAAATGTCCATGCCGATTGCGGCTGCTGGTCCATTTGGCATCAGCATAGGAACAGTCATTGGCAGGACTCGTCTAGGTCCTTTTTCTTTGAGAGTGTCATAGGCGTCTAGAAGTGTCCAGACACCGCCGATACCTGTTGCAAATTCAACAGAGAGTCTCTCTGGGTCAAAATCTGTGACTCCAGCGTCAACCCAAGCTTCTCTTGCAGCAATAAGAGCGAACTGGCTTGATGGATCAAGCCTCTTGGTTTCTTGGAGAGTGAGGATCTCGGAAGCTTTTACCTTTGCCTGTCCAGCAAAAGTTACCGGCAGTTCATAACGAGCGACCCATTCCTGGTCCATGGTGGTTATGCCGGACTCACCAGCAAGTAATGCTTTCCAAGTGGTTTGAGCGTCGCCACCGAGAGGAGTTGTAGCTCCTATCCCGGTGACAACGATTTTGCTGCTCAAGATTATTTAGCCCTGTGCTGAGGTGATGAAGTTCACAGCGTCACCGACAGTAAGAAGGTTCTTAACTTCTTCATCTGGGATCTTTACGCTGAACTTCTCTTCTGCGTTCACAACGATAGTCATCATTGAGATTGAGTCGATGTCTAGGTCGTTGGTGAAAGACTTTTCCATCTTCACTGACTCAGTGTCGATGCCGGTCTCTTCGTTTACGATTTCTGCTAGACCTGCTAGAACTTCGTTCTGTGAAAGTGCCATGTGTTACTCCTTGATTGTTTGATTTACTAGGTAAAGTTTAGGGCAGAACCACGACTTGAGCCGCGAAGGCAAGCCCTGCTCCGAAGCCAATCTGAAGGGCCAATCCGCCTGGTTTGACAACACCGTCCTTCAAGATCTGGTCCATAGCCAAAGGGACGCTGGCTGCAGAGGTGTTTCCAGTGTTGATGATGTCCCTGGCAACTACGACATTTTCAGGCAATTGAAGCTGTTTGACCAATTCGTCAATTATTCGGATGTTTGCCTGGTGGGTAACCAACGCGGATAGATCCTCAGCTTTTACTCCAGCAACTACAAGAGCTTCCTTGGCAACCTTGACCATTTCCCAGACAGCCCATTTGAACACTTTCATGCCATCTTGTCTAAGGGTCGGCCAGCTAGCCTCGCCATCACGGAAATCAAGTAGAGAGGCGGTCATGCTAACTGAGTCCCAGTGAGAGCCATCTGAGCCCCAAACTGTAGGTGCTATACCTGGTGTGTCAGAAGGGCCAACAATTGCAGCTCCTGCTCCATCAGCCAATAGGAATGAGATTGAGCGGTCGGTTGGATCGATGAAGTCACTCAACTTCTCGCCACCAACAACCAAAACGTACTTGGCAACACCTGAACGGACCAGAGCATCAGCTTGGGCGATTCCGTAGCAGTAGCCAGCACATGCAGCTGAAATGTCGAAAGCTGGGGCAGGGTTGGCACCAATCTTGTCCGCTAGCAAAGCTGCGGCTGATGGTGTCTGGTATGGATGGGAGATAGTGCTGAAGATTACGGCACCAATTTCTTGAGGATCAATTCCTGCTCGCTTGATTGCTTCATTGGAAGCGACAACGGCCATATCCATCAGGGACTGGTCTTTACCTGCTCTTCTTCTTGTGATGATTCCGGTGCGTTGACGAATCCACTCGTCGCTTGAATCAATAGGTCCAGCAATGTCATCGTTGGTGACAACTAAGTCGCCACGAGCAGCACCAAGAGAATAAATTCGACTGTATTTAGTCGTTTCATATTGGTTTAGTTTCGGCTGAGACATTAGTCCTTCTTTACTGATCGATTGATTAGATCTTGAGCTAGTTCTAAATCCTTTGGCTCTTTGAGAGCAACAATTTCAACTCCAGGCATTCCACGCTTCGCAAGTCCGGCTAAAGTTCCAGCTGGAGAAACTTCGATAACAGCTGTGACTCCTGCATTGACCATTGCTTCCATGCACAGATCCCAGCGCACTGAGTTAGCAACCTGACCGACTAGTAGGTTGATAAATTCTGCACCATCAGAAACTAGTTGTCCGTTTTGGTTTGACCAGAGTTTGATTTCTGGATTAGAGATTTCTATTGATGAAGTAAACGCTTCAAGTTCTCCTACTGCTGGTTGCATGTATGAAGTGTGGAATGCACCTGCAACACTAAGTGGAATGACTTTACTTCCCTGAGGACCTTCAGCAACTAGTTTTTCAATTCCAGATTTAGAACCTGCTGCAACAATCTGTCCTGCTCCGTTGTAATTAGCAGGGGAGAGACCTAGTTCTGTTAGTCGAGCAATTACTGTGTCTTGATCTCCACCAAGAACTGCAGCCATCGATGTTGCTTCGCTTGTAGCTGCAGCATGAGCCATTGCTTTTGCTCTTACGTTCACAAGTTGCATCGCTTGAATGTCGCTAAGAACATTTGCAATCGCTGCAGCAGAGACTTCTCCAACAGAATGACCTGCAACACCTGAAACATTAGCTGTGTCAAGAAGAGAAGCGGTAGCGATGCTTGCTCCAACAATTAGCGGTTGAGCAATAGCTGTGTCTCTAATTGTCTCTTCATCGCTTAGCGTTCCGTGCTGAATGAGATCAAGAGAAATAGCTTCTGAGAATTCCTCTAGCTTTGATTTGAAAGCTGGAATCTCTAACCAGGTCGACAGGAAGCCAGGCTTTTGTGAGCCTTGACCAGGTGCGAGGATGACGAGCATTGCTATGCGTCTCCACCTGCGTTACCAGACGTTCCAGCTGTTACATCTAGAAGACGATACTTATCAATTGCCATCTGAGGAATGTGTGCTGCAACATCTCCTCTAGAAGCTAGTTGTTCAAGAACACGAACAACAATTGAAGGACCATCAATCTTGAATGCTCTTCTAGCAGCAGCTCTGGTGTCAGAGAATCCGAAACCATCTGCACCTAGAGTTGCATACTCACCTGGAATCCACTTACGAACTTGGTCTGCAACTTGATGCATGAAGTCGCTCACACCAATGAATGGACCAGGAGCACCAGCTAGTTTGTTGGTGATGTATGGAAGCGGGCTTACTTCATTTGGATACAAGAACTTCTGCTCGTCGCAAGCAAGTGCATTACGACGAAGTTCGCTCCATGAAGTAACTGACCAAATATCTGCAGATACGTTCCAGTCATCTTGAAGAAGTCGTTGAGCTTCATAAGCCCATGGCACTGAAACACCCGATGCAAGAATCTGAGCTTTCTTACCAGCACCTGATCCAACACTGATGCGGTGAATACCCTTGATGATTCCATCAACATCAACGTTCTCTGGCTCAGCAGGATGGATAACTGGCTCGTTGTAGACAGTGATGTAGAAGATAACGTTTGGGTCCGGGTGAACTCCACCATACATACGCTCGATACCAGCCTTGATGATGTGACCGATCTCATAACCATAGGCAGGGTCGTAAGTGATTACTCCTGTGTTGGTTGCAGCAATGATTGGGGAGTGGCCATCAGCGTGCTGTAGACCTTCACCAGTAAGAGTGGTTCTACCAGCGGTAGCACCAATCATGAAGCCTCTAGATAGTTGGTCGGTAGCTGCCCAGATCGCATCTGCTGTTCTCTGGAATCCAAACATGGAATAGAAAACATAGAACGGAATCAGTGGCTGACCCTGAGTGGCATACGAAGTAGCAATCGCAGTGAAGGCAGCCATTGAACCGGCTTCGTTGATTCCTGTATGCAGAATCTGACCTGCATCGCTTTCCTTGTATGACAGAAGAAGGTCACGGTCTACAGAGATGTAGTGCTGACCTTTGGGGTTGTAAATCTTTGCAGTAGGGAAGAAAGCATCCATACCGAAAGTTCTAGCTTCATCAGGAATGATTGGAACAATTCTTGGACCAAGCTCTGGAGTCTTTAGAAGATCTTTAAGTAGACGAACGAAAGCCATGGTTGTGGCAATCTCTTGTGTACCTGATCCACCCTTAGAGACTTCGTAAGCTTTGTCTTCTGGAAGCTCGAATGAAACATACTTGCTACGACGCTCTGGCACATAACCACCTAGAGCACGACGGCGCTCATGCATGTAATCAATTTCTAGAGTGCCAGGAGCTGGACGGTAGTAAGGAGGCTGATACGGATCAGCTTCAAGCTGAGCATCAGTGATTGGAATACCCATGTCATCTCTAAATGACTTCAAGTTGTCTAGTGTTAGCTTCTTCATCTGGTGAGTAGCGTTTCTACCTTCGAACGCTTTACCAAGACCGTAACCCTTGATTGTCTTAGCCAGAATTACTGTTGGCTGCCCCTTGTGTGCAAGTGCCTGAGCGTATGCAGCGTAAATCTTTCGGTAGTCGTGACCACCACGCTTTAGTCCCCAAATTTGTTCATCAGTCATTGCCTCAACAAGTTTTGCTGTACGTGGATCTCTGCCAAAGAAGTTCTCTCTAACGAATCCACCATCCATAGTTTTGTATGTTTGGAAATCTCCATCAGGAGTTGTGTTCATTAGATTTACTAGAGCACCATCGGTGTCGTTTTGTAATAGTGAATCCCATTCACGACCCCAAATAACTTTGATTACGTTCCAGCCAGCACCGCGGAAGAATGATTCAAGTTCCTGAACAATCTTTCCGTTACCCCGAACAGGACCATCAAGTCTCTGTAAGTTACAGTTCACAACGAAGGTTAGGTTATCTAGTCCATCGTTTGCTGCAAGTTGCAATGCTCCACGCGATTCAACTTCATCCATTTCACCATCGCCTAGGAAAGCCCAGACGTGTTGCTCTGATGTGTCTTTGAAGTTTCTACCTGCAAGATATCGGTTCGCTTGTGCTTGGTAGATCGCGTTGATTGGTCCAATACCCATAGAAACTGTTGGGAACTGCCAGAAGTCAGGCATTAGGGATAAGAAGAAAGTCCTCCACCTGCGTGAGATTTTTCTTGACGGAAACCGTTTAGCTGGTCTTCGCTTAGACGACCTTCTAAGAATGCACGAGCATATGGACCAGGGCTTGCGTGACCTTGAATGAAGATTTGGTCTCCACCTGAAACGTGGTCTTGACCTTTGAAGAAGTGGTTGAAACCAACTTCATAAAGAGAAGCTGATGAAGCGTAAGTTGAGATGTGT
>JBEDBW010000015.1:0-8737 GCA_041177045.1 Actinomycetota bacterium
TAGAGACGGAAACTGCCCTTGCTTCGTGGAGATGGACTACTAAATCACGATTTGCTACCCGATGAAAAGGGACCGCAAGATCAGTGTGGTGTATTCGGTGTATGGGCACCTGGTGAAGAAGTTGCAAAACTCACTTATTTCGGTCTTTACTCTCTTCAGCACCGTGGTCAAGAATCAGCAGGTATCGCTACCTCCGATGGCAAAAAGATTCTTGTTTATAAAGATATGGGTCTTGTCTCTCAAGTCTTCTCTGAATCGTCTCTTGAATCTCTAGTCGGACACATAGCTGTTGGTCACAACAGATACTCAACTACCGGTGCATCTTCATGGCGTAATGCTCAACCAACTCTTGGTAGAACTGCATCAGGAACTGTTGCTCTTGGTCACAATGGAAACCTAACTAACACTTCTGATCTCTTAGAGATGTTGAAGGTGAAGTATCCAGATCAAACAGAGAATGAAATCACCGGCGGTAACACAACAGATACTGCAGTGTTAACAGCCCTTCTTGCAGGGGATATGGACCACACTCTTGAATCCACAGCACTTGAATTACTTCCTAAAGTAAAAGGTGCTTTCTGTCTAGTGTTCATGGATGAAACTACTCTTTATGCTGCTCGTGATCCACAAGGTGTAAGACCACTGGTTCTAGGAAGATTAGAACGTGGTTGGGTCGTTGCATCTGAAACAGCAGCACTAGACATTGTTGGTGCTAGCTACGTAAGAGAAATTGAACCAGGTGAACTTATTGCTATTGATGAGCATGGTCTACGTTCATCTAGATTTGCTGAAACCAAAAGAGCAGGTTGCGTATTTGAATATGTCTATCTAGCAAGACCTGACACAACAATCAACGGCAGAGTTGTTTACGATGCCAGAGTTGAGATGGGTAAAACACTAGCTAGAGAATATCCAGTTGAAGCTGACATGGTTATTCCAACTCCTGAATCAGGAACCCCCGCAGCTATTGGCTTTAGCCAAGAGTCAGGTATTCCTTTTGGTCACGGGTTAGTCAAGAACGCATATGTGGGCAGAACCTTTATTCAGCCTTCACAAACCATTCGTCAAAGAGGTATCCGTCTGAAGCTGAATCCTTTGAAGGAGCAGATCAAGGGTAAGCGAATCATCGTTGTTGATGACTCAATTGTTAGAGGCAACACCCAGCGTGCACTTGTTGCAATGCTTCGAGAAGCAGGAGCTCTAGAGATCCACGTAAGAATCTCTTCACCTCCGATTACCTGGCCTTGCTTCTATGGAATTGACTTTGCTACTCGTGCAGAACTTATTGCCACAGGCCTAGGTGTTGAAGAAGTCAGACAATCTATTGGTGCCGACTCTCTTGGTTACCTTTCTAAAGATGGAATGGTTGCCTCAACCAACCAAGAAGAGAAACAACTCTGCACAGCTTGCTTCACAGGAACCTACCCAATTGAATTACCTGCTGAAGACAGACTAGGGAAGAACCTTCTAGAGAAAGCTCCTGCTGCATGTGAGCCAGGGCCGGATAGCGAACTAGATGCAATCGTTAAGGCAGCTAATGACTGATGCTTATGCAGCCTCAGGTGTCGACACCCATGCAGGAGATCTAGCTGTTGAGTTGATGAAGAAATCTATCAAGGGCACACTCACTGAAAATGTAGTTGGTGGTTTTGGTGGTTTCGCTGGAATGTTTGATGTTTCATTTCTAAAGTCTTTTGAAAGACCACTACTAGCAACATCAACAGATGGTGTTGGTACCAAGGTTGCAATTGCTCAAGCAATTGATAAGCACGACACGATTGGTCAAGATCTTGTTGGCATGGTAGTTGACGACATCGTTGCTGTTGGAGCAAAGAGCATGTTCATGACGGACTACATTGCTACTGGCAAGGTTGTGCCAACAAGAATCGCAGACATTGTTTCAGGCATTGCTAATGCATGTAAAGAAGTTGGCGTCTCACTAATCGGTGGAGAGACAGCAGAACACCCAGGATTACTAAAACCGAATGAATATGATGTTGCCGGAGCCGCAGTTGGAGCTGTTGAATACAGCAAACTACTTGGCCCACACAAAGTTCAAGTAGGAGACGTTGTTCTAGGACTTGAATCAAGTGGTCTTCATTCAAATGGCTATTCACTTGTGAGAAAGATTGTTGCTGATAGCAAACTTGACTACAACAAAACAGTACAAGAGTTCGGCAACCTATCCCTAGGTGAAGCACTACTTGAACCGACAAGACTTTACACAGGAATCCTAAACACACTTCTTGAAAGTGATCTTGGTCCATCAGTAAAAGCCATGAGTCATATCACTGGTGGTGGAATTGGAGCAAACCTAGCTAGAGTTCTTCCGAAGAACACAACACTTGATGTATTCCAGGTTCTAACCCAATGGGGCAACCTATCTCTTGAACAAGTTGAATCAACCTGGAACCTAGGCTTAGGTTTTGCTGTCATAGTCAAAGCAGAGGCAGCAACGCAACTTCAAAACCACCTAATTAGTTCCGGAGTTAACACTTGGCACCTAGGAGTAGTTGAATCTAATGACTGCAGCCTTGAAGGGTATATCCAAGGGGCTAAAGGCGTTGATGGGGGAGCTGTAAGGCTTCTAGGGGATTACAAGAACTAGCTAAATAGCTTTAGTCGGCAGAAGAACTGCCACCGTCACCAGAATCTGTGCTTGTTTCAGTTTGGGTGGCTTCATCCTCAGGGTATAGATCTGCCCACTTGTCTTCATACTCTTGTTCATCTGAGGTGGTGCCTAGTTCTGCCTGCAGGGCAGTCAGGTCAGTGTTAGGGCTGAAGTACTTCAGCTCACGAGCCACCTTGGTGTTCTTCGCTTTTTGACGGCCACGACCCATGTCGAGACCCCCTCTTTTATTCTTGGCTGGGCCTATTTAGGCTCAGGAAACGGCAAATCTGGACCCTAGTATATCAGGCTTCAGCCCAGTAGGAGCCCAACCCAAGCGGCTGTGGAGGAAAGAATCAGGGTAACTACTGTGTATAGGGCTGCAGCTAGCGGGCGGTCTCTGGCTACCAGCTGAACAGCCCCAGCTGCCCATGAACTAAAGGTAGAGAGGCCTCCTGCAAGACCTACAACCAGGATTGCTACCCAGGTGACATCGGCCTTGAAGTAGGTCGCTGCCCAGCCCGCAAAAAATGAAGCTACTACGTTAGCGAGCAGGATTCCCCATGGCCAGAAGCCATTGAATTTGCTCAGAAGCACTCGCAGAACAGAACCCAGTCCACCTGCTACAAAGATTCCCAGAATGATCATTGGGTTGAAGATCTCAGCCAAGCTCATTTAAGCCTGCCTTCTTCTTACCTAAGGCAACACCCGCTGCGAATGCAAAGAAACCAAGAGCGAACATGACTGATGTAATGGCCACACTGCCCTGTTGGTAGACAAACAATGCCACAGCAGACATGGTTGTGAAGCCACCAGCAAATCCTGAACCCCAGAATGATTTCCTGTTTTCACTTGCAAAAAAAGGATGGAAAGAAACAATACCTAAGAAAAAAGCTCCAGCTACGTTCACAAAAAACAGTGACAACACTCCTGCAGTTGTTGACCCGAGAAACACCTCTAGACCGCTACCGACACCATACCTAAGCAGAGAACCTATTCCTCCACCTAGAAAAACTAGGAACAGCTCATTTGCGATAAGAGAGCTACCGCGAGATGAGTTGTTAAGTTCTGACATGATTTTCTATTTCTTAGCTGGTTCGCCGTGCTTGCGACTAGACAATCTAAACGTTGCAACGAAACCAAGAAGTAGGAATACTCCGGCTGCAACTGCTGACCACTTAGTGCCTTCAGTGAATGCATCTTTAGCGGCTTGGATGTATGACTCCTGTGTGCCCATGTTTGGAAGAGCAGGAATAATTCCTCCTGATGATTCAACAACTGACTTAGTGAATTCTGCTGCTTCTGCATCAGACATGCCCAGTGTTGAAAGTTTAGATAGCAAGCTTGACTGAATCTGTGTGAATAGAACGGTACCTAGAACTGCAATACCAAGAGCTGAACCAACTTGGCGCACAGTGCTCTGAGAACCAGAAGCTTGTCCAATCTTTTGCATAGGAACATCAACCATGATCACACCAGTTAGCTGAGCTGTTGCTAGACCAATACCAATTCCATATAGGAACAGTGCAGGAGCTAGAGGCCACCAGCCAGCTTGGTCGCTAG
Source organism: Actinomycetota bacterium (assembly GCA_041177045.1). Lineage (GTDB taxonomy): Bacteria > Actinomycetota > Actinomycetes > Actinomycetales > Microbacteriaceae > Rhodoluna. The sequence goes on from JBEDBW010000015.1 coordinate 4,172, forward strand.
CAAATAGGGCAACACCGATAACTCCTAGAAGTTCTAGCCCAACACCAATGCGAACTGCCATGGCAGGAGCAAGCTTTCCGCTCATCGCTCCACCAACAGCTGATGCAAGGAATGCCCCACCGGCTAACCAGAGAAGTACTAGCCCAGAGTCAATTGGGGATAGCCCAATGATGTTCTGTAGCCACAGTGGAATAGCAAAAAGAATTCCGAACTCACCCATAGAAATAATCAATGCTGCGATAGAACCATTTCTAAAAGATGTAACTCTGAAAAGGTTTAGATCTAGAAGCACAGGCTTGTTTGCTGCCTCGCGCTTGTTCTCCCAAAGTACAAAAGCAATACCAAATAGCACTGATAGTGCAAGTGAAACTGGGATAGGAGAGATACCTGGATCTCCCCATGACCAAGTACCGATTGTGAACTCTTCATTTACGTTCCACCAACCGTAGTTTCTACCTTCAATCAGGCCGAAGACGAGAGTTAGGAATAATCCAACAGAAAGAAACGCTCCAAGGAAATCTGGTGCTCCAGCTCGCTTTTCAACTTTAGATTCGCTAACAAACAACAAGAGACCAGCAACAATGATTAGACCAATAGGCAGGTTGATGTTGAACGCTAGTCGCCAACCATCTTCACCGAAGCTAGTTGCAAACCAGCCACCAAGAACAGGACCAAGAGCTACCATTCCACCAATCGTTGAACCCCAGACAGCAAAGGCAATGCCACGTTCTTTACCCTGGAAGTTTGCATTAACTAGAGAAAGAGTGGTCGGTAGCACCATAGAGCCACCAATACCCTGAAGAATACGAGCAAGGATTAGTGAACTTGCGTCAGTTGAGTATCCAGCCCAAACAGATGCACCAACGAAGATGACGATACCTATTACTAGGAGTCTTCTGCGGCCAATGCTGTCAGCCAGAGATCCCCATATAAGCAGAAGAGCAGCAAAGACTAGGACGTAACTCTCATTGACCCACTGCACTTCGCTACTGGAAAGATCTAACGCTTCAATCAGTGCAGGGAAGATTGTGTTGACGATGGTTCCATCGATGATGACGATAGAGATTGCCAATGAGATGAATAGAAGACCTATCCAGCGGAAGCGAGCTAAAACTGCCATGGTGAAATACTTTCTGTTTGGTTTGTCACCTTTGTCTCAGGTGAACTCGTTAAGCCTAGTCCTGTGCTGTTGGTAGCCTGTACTAATGCGCAAGGGTAAGTCGTGATCAAGTATTTAGGCTCTAAGCGCACCCTTGTTGGTGTCCTTGGTGCCATAGCTAATGCTGCTGAGGCCAAGACTGCTGTAGACCTATTTACAGGCACCACCAGAGTTGCCCAAGAGTTCAAAAGACAAGGCCTCCACGTTATTGCTAGCGATAGTGCTACCTATAGCGACATGCTTGCTAAGTGTTACATAGAAGCGGATGCCAGCAAAGTAAACATTGAAGAGCTAACCCAAATCATCCAGCACCTTAACTCACTGCCAGGTAAAGCGGGATATGTAACAAAGAACTTCTGTGAAGAAGCCAGATTCTTTCAACCTAAGAATGGAGAAAGAATCGATGCCATTAGGGATGAACTAGAAACAAACTTCAAAACAGACAAGCTCTTTCCAATTCTTCTTACTTCGCTAATGCTTGCAGCAGATCGCGTTGACAGCACCACAGGTCAACACATGGCATACCTCAAGAACTGGTCACACAGATCAAAGCATGATCTTGAACTCTTAGTTCCAGAACTAATACCAGGAACAGGCAAGAGCATTATTGGACTTGCTGAAGATGTTATTGATGAACTCCCAGAGGTTGATCTTTTATACATGGATCCGCCATATAACCAGCATCGCTACTTCACTAACTATCACATCTGGGAAACACTGGTTCGTTGGGATAACCCAGAACCGTATGGTGTGGCTAGAAAGAGGATTGACAGTAGAGCTCCTCACACTCACTCAGTCTTTAACAAACGGAAGAAGATGCCCCCGGCATTCAATGACGTGATTACAAAAGCTAAGGCTAAGACCGTAGTTGTTTCATACAACAATGAGTCTTGGGTAGAACCAATTGATATAGCTGAAGCTCTATTACAAAATCATGAGAGTGTTGCTCTGCTGGAATTTGATTACGTGAGATACATCGGTTCACAGATAGGCATCTATAACAAGTCAGGTGCCAAAGTGGGATCTGTTGGTGAGCGTAAGAATAAAGAATTGATTTTTATCGCGGGGGAAACTTCAAGAGTTGAAGCGATTGAAGATGTTGTGGCTGGACGCGGGATTGAACCGCGGACCTAACGATTTTCAGTCGTTCGCTCTACCAACTGAGCTACCCAGCCTCAACCAAAGACAAGTCTTAGGCTGAACGATTATTAATCGCAGCGATCCTGACGGGACTTGAACCCGCGACCTCCGCCGTGACAGGGCGGCGCGCTAACCAACTGCGCTACAGGACCAGAAGTACTTCTATAAACTCATCGCTGGTGACCCCAACGGGATTCGAACCCGTGCTACTGCCGTGAAAGGGCAGCGTCCTAGGCCACTAAACGATGGGGCCGTCAAAGCGATGGAGCTTTAAAGCACCAATGGCAAGGCTACTTGCTAACGGTAGGTTTTTGCAACCTGAGAATTGGCGATATCGGTGTTAGTTTAGGAATACTGCACTATTCAGGGAGGTGGCAGGACATGAAAAGCTTACGTTCTCGTTATCTTGCCCTGTTTGTCCTAGCCGGTGTCCTTTTTAGCGGTTTCACCATCCAGCAGGCCATGGCTGTGCCTAATTACCCTTCTGAGCAAGAAGTAATTGAAGCGCAGAAGACTGTGACCAAAAAGAAGGCCATGATTGCCCGTATCCAGGGAATCATCGTTGATCTAACTGTTGAGCAGGTCAGTTTAGAGCGTAAGGCCCTTCTAAAGGGAGAGAAATACAACCAGGCCAAAGACGAGGAACGGGTCGTAGCTGCCAAAGTTGACCTCCTTCAGACCAAAGTCAACTCAGCTAAAGCTGAAGCGGAAACAGCCCAGAAGCAGCTAGCCCAGATTGCTAGCCAAATGTGGCGTGATGGAGCAGCAGGCACATCCCTGAACCTATTCCTGAACTCCGATAACGCTGGCAACCTTCTATACAAGCTTGGGGCTCAAGAAAAGATTGCTCAGTCCAGCGACCAGATCTATAAGTCAGCAATTCAAAGACAGCAGTATGCAAAGTCCTTGACTGATCAGCTCAAAGAAGCTGAAGCTGAACTGGCAGCTAAGTCAGCTGTAGCCAAGGCAGCATTGCAAGATGCTCAAGATGCTGCTTATGAATTGAAAGTAAAAGTTGACGAGCAGAATGCTTTGAACAGAACTTTCAAGGCGCAACTTATTTCTCTTGAAAGAATCTCTGACAGTTTGATGCAGCAACGTATCCAAGGTCTTATTGATGAAGCAAGACAGAACAACTTGCCAGGTCCTATCGATGCACCTTCTCTATACACAGTTGGAGCACCGAACACCGACAAGGTTGAAACTGCAATTAACTTCGCAAGACAACAGCTTGGTGAAAGATATGTTCTTGGCGGAATGGGTCCAAACATTTGGGACTGTAGCGGTATTACTAAAAAGAGTTATGAAGTTGCTGGAACATACATCGGTACACACTCAGCAACAAACCAGTTCTACAACATGGCAGGTAAGCGCAGACTTATTCCTATCAAGGAAGCTGTGCGTGGAGATCTGATGTGGTACTCATACACTGATGACTTCAACGGTGACAAGTATCACGTTGTTATGTATCTAGGTGATGGCATGATGCTTGAAGCTCCAAACCCAAACAGAACTGTGCGAGTAGTTCCGCTGCGTTACGGTGATCTTTTCCGCTATGCCGGTCGCCCTACTCCGTAATTCAAAAATCTTTTTCAACCTTTGGAGGCAGCATGAGTGAAGTACGTCAGGTCAAGCCTGCTACTGAAGGTTGGCAACAGAAAAAAGATGCATCTGGCAGACCAGTACTTGAATTCGAAGCAAAGCCTAGAAAAGTTCAACCACCAGTTCATCTTGTTGATATGTCTAAAGATGAACTAACTGCCAAAGCCAAAGAGCTAGGTGTTCCTGCCTTTAGAGTGAAGCAAATTGCCAAGCACTACTTCACTCACTACACAACCAACCCAGAGAGCATGACTGATCTTCCTCAGGAAGGCAGAGCGGAACTAGTTGGAGTATTTCTTCCTAAGCTCCTCACAGAAGTCAAGAGGCTTCAAACAGATAAAGGCGACACCATCAAGTTCCTATGGAGACTATTTGATGGTGCACTAGTTGAATCTGTGTTGATGCGATACCCAGGACGAATTACGCTTTGTGTTTCGTCTCAAGCTGGCTGTGGAATGGCTTGTCCATTCTGTGCAACAGGGCAGGCAGGACTCACAAGAAACATGACTGCAGCTGAGATCGTGGATCAAATTGTTCAAGCCAATGCTGTTATTGCTTCTGGTGGCTTAGGCGGCCGCAAGGCAACCGAGCATGAAGAACGAGTTGGCAACATTGTCTTCATGGGTATGGGTGAACCGCTTGCCAACTACAACCGTCTTATGACT
>JBEDBW010000016.1:0-11094 GCA_041177045.1 Actinomycetota bacterium
AGAACTTTAGGCATCACTTCATGGGCACGTTTACGAATAATATCCATATCCATCAAGAAGGTATCTGGGTTTAGTTCATAGGCATGAGCCTCGTAAGTCTTACCTGAGAAGTTCAACTTCATTCCGTGGGTAAGGTGTCCACCATGAGCAAGTTCTAGTCCAAGAATCTTGTCTCCTGGCTTACAAAAAGCTTGAAGCACAGCTGCGTTAGCAGTTGCTCCTGAGTGTGGTTGAACGTTAGCGTGCTCAGCACCAAATAGTTCTTTCGCTCTATCGCGAGCTAGGTTCTCTGCAACGTCTACCGCTTCACAGCCACCGTAGTAACGCTTGCCTGGATAGCCTTCTGCATACTTGTTAGTCAGAACTGATCCTTGGGTCTCAAGAACTGCTCTTGACACAAAGTTTTCGCTAGCAATCATTTCTAGGAAGTTGCGCTGACGATCTAGTTCTGCCTGTAAAACGGCGGCAATCTCAGGATCTGTAGCTGATAGTGGAGAGTTGAACTCCTGTGGCAATTGGGACATTGGGAACTCCTTAACGGCTTGTGCTGGTTTGGCCCAGGCGTACGACCAAAATGCCTTCGCTCCCTGATGGAATCCCATCTTTAACGCCAGTTGCGATAGGTCCATTGTATAACAAGGCCTAAACATGGCATTTAGCGTTCATTTTAGACACGAGACCCTTTTAGATGAACGAAAAAGCGAATATTTAGGTATTCTTGCCAAAGGGAAAACGAACAATCAGCAAGGAATCCGCGTCGAAATAGGCACCATCATCGGGATCAGTATGATCGCCTCTGGTTTGATGCTCTTGGGGGTAGTTATCTGGAAGAGCGTGCGCTACCGGAACAAGCAGCGCGAGATGCAACGCAATCAAGACGACTAGCAAAGCCTAAACTTGACCCTATGAAGACGCCAACAAACCACTGGGTAATAACCTTTGTCTGCCAAGACCAACCAGGCATTGTGCACTCTATTTCTGGAGCCATTGTTGGGGCTGAGGGAAACATCACCGAGAGCCAGCAGTTCACCAGCACCGAGAGCGGCAAGTTCTTCATGCGTCTTCAGGTTCAGGTCAGTGGTTCAAAAGAAGAGTTCGCCAAGAAGATTTCTGAAGTGGCTGCTAAGTACAGCGCTACTTGGCATCTAGATGATGTCAACCGCAAAATCAAAGCATTAGTTCTAGTTAGCAAGAGCGCTCACTGTCTAAACGATCTTTTGTTCAACCAAAGATCAGGCCAAATTCCTATCGAGGTTCCTGCTGTTTTCGGTAACCACCCAGAGCTAGCTGAACTTGCTGGTTTCTACGGCATTGCTTTTGAGTCTCACCCAATGACAGATGAGAAAAGTAAAGCAGCCTTTGAAGTTATGCTTCGCAAATACATTATTGACAATCAGATTGAGCTAATTGTGCTTGCGAGATTCATGCAGATTCTTAGTCCTGAATTCTGTAGAGAATTTGAAGGCAAGATCATCAACATCCACCATTCATTCTTGCCTGGTTTCAAAGGTGCTAACCCTTATTCCCAAGCTCATAACCGTGGTGTAAAACTTATTGGTGCAACCGCTCACTTTGTAACTGCAGATCTTGATGAGGGTCCAATCATTGAACAGAATGTGATTCGAGTAGATCACGGTAAGTCTAAGAGTGACCTTGTCGCAATGGGTCAGGATGTTGAGTCAAAGACCCTCGCCCAAGCGGTTAGATGGTTTGCCGAACATCGAGTACTGCTCGATAACGAACGCACCATCATCTTCCACTAAGACGAGGGTCTATTAACCTTTTTTCTCTAATGCCTTCTGCGGCTTCTAGTTGACCGGCCTACTGCAAAAGCACTCAGAAGTGTTGACAGTGCCAGTAGCGCAAGCATTATGGATGACTGCACTTCACCAAAGCTATTGAATCCCAAATCATTAACCTTGCCTCCTTCTAGCTCTGTATAGGTTGAATCTCCCAGGTCTTTAGAAGTACCTGAACTCTGGCTGTCTCCTAGAAGACGCTCTTTCTCAGCTAGCAACTTATCCCTCTCAATCCCAGGTTCGCTGCCTGAAGTTCCTGTGCTTTCAAGTACCGCCCCTGTTGGTTGTTCAGGCGAATCAAAGCTTTGATTGACTACCTCATCAGGACTAATCTCAATGACATTTGAAGCTAAAGCTGCAGTAGGTCCTATGTTTCCTGAACTATCAGTTACTGAGTTGGCAGCCAAGGTGACTTGAGTAGAGCCAACTCCACAACCTGTCAAACTGATCCGCCAGCCAAGGTTCTCACGCAGCACTGAGTAGTTCATCACACAAGATGTTGCAGTTCCTGAAAAGGTGAACTTATCCGCGCTCATACCGGTAGCTGGTTCTTCACTATCGAATACCCAAACAGGTAAGCCAGCAGCACCAGGAGGTGTGATATCGGTAACTCTCAAAATCGGTGCTGTGGTGTCAATCTTGGTTACTTCCGTTTGGTTGACAAGACTAGGCCCAATGTTTCCTGCAGCATCTTGAACCGCTAAAGAATTCAAAACAAGTCCTGCAAGATCACCATCAACGCAACTTGAAATGGTTATTGTGTATTGCGAGCCTGAACCGGTCATCGATTGAATCACACAACCATTTCCCTTAACCAACCAGTCAGTGTTAAACAATCAAACTATTACTGCTTGGTTGCTTTGTGAGTGAACTAATTTCAGGAACAGTTCTATCTAGAGTTATGGAAGAAGTTGAGTAAGGTCTGACTGGACCAATGGCATTACCAAAGACAGCATCTGCTTTTAGTGTCAAAGTTATTGTTCCGTCACTACAACCTGTAACAGTTGCTGCATAGTTCGCTCCGCTACCAGTGAGAGTGGAAATGTAACATCCTTGAACTGATCCGGATATGATGAAGTCATCCGCTGTAAGTCCTGTCACGCTCTGCGCAAATGCAATGTTGAATACAGGTGAAGTTGCCTTGCTTGGAGAGGTTGGACCGGTAAAGGTGGTAACAGATGGGCCGTAGTTGTAGCTAATACTCGCAGCTCCATTAGCGGATTGAAATCCGGCTATGTAGACAGGTGTTGTGAATCTCGTTGCGTTGATGAAGCTAGATCCGCCTCCGCCACCACCACCGTCAGTTCCAGAGCTATCGGTATCAGCTCCTCCGCCACCTCCGCCGTAGTAGCCTCCTCCGCCACCTCCACCACCAGCGACGGAGGTAGAAGGAGTATTTGCTCTACCTCCAGCTCCACCAACTCCAATGGTTCCTGCTAGCCCTGGGGTAGTTTGAGAGCCGTTTGAAGCTCCTCCAGCACCACCTGCAACCGCTGTTCCTGCCCCTCCACCCATGCCTTGGCCATTACCTCCGCCTGTGCCCGTGGTTCCACCACCGGACCCTCCCACTCCACCGACCCAACCTCCGGTTCCACCACCGCCACCAGCTACCGCGATGCGATCAGTTAGGAATGGGCTGGTTCTAATGTCTGTTGCACCACCACCTGAACCTTCATCGTTATGTCCAGAGCCAGCTGCTCCTCCACCGTTATAGCCTCCTGCTGCTCCGCTCCCAGTTGAACCTTGGCCACCCACAAAAATGTATAGAGGTGTGGTTGGCACAGTTTTGAAGGTAGCCGTAGCTCTAGCTCCATTGCCACCAGCTCTGCCACCTTGAGCTCCTGCTAAGGAAATAGACATGCTTCGAACATCAGCTGGTGGGCTCCAGATATAGTTATCGCCTGTGTAGTTGAAGTTGATAGTGCAGCTGGTGCCGGTTGCATTACAAACCGGAGTTGGATTGGTTGCTGCTGCCTGAACAGAAGGAACAACAACAGATCCAAGGACTATTGAGAATGTGCTGGCCAGAAGAAATACTTTTGGCAATTGTCTTTTAGTTGTTTGCATGAGGATAAAAGTAAAACTCCAGCAGAATTCCTGCTGGAGTTTTACACAGTCACTTGAATCTGTGACTTATAAACATTTATGACAAACGAGCCTTTAGGTTCGTAGCAAGTGATGCCATGAACTCTTCAGTTGTTTGGTAAGCCTGCTCTTTGCCAATTAGAGCTGCTAGGTCCTTGGTCATGTGACCTGACTCAACAGTCTTCACAACAACATCTTCCAAAGTCTCAGCAAAGCGTGCTACCTCTGGAGTGCCATCTAGTTTGGCTCTGTGCATCAACGCTCTAGTCCATGCGTAGATAGAAGCAATTGGGTTAGTGCTTGTCTTCTTACCTGCCTGGTGATCACGGTAGTGTCTGGTTACTGTTCCGTGAGCTGCTTCAGCAAGAGCTGTGCTGCCATCAGGAGTAGTAAGAACAGAAGTCATTAGACCAAGTGAGCCAAAGCCCTGAGCGACGATGTCGCTCTGAACGTCACCGTCATAGTTCTTACAAGCCCAGACATAGCCACCTTCCCACTTCAATGCAGCAGCAACCATGTCATCAATCAGTCTGTGCTCATAGGTAAGACCAGCTGCTTCGAATTGGGTTTTGTATTCAGTATCAAATACTTCTTGGAAAGCATCCTTGAAGGCTCCATCGTATGCCTTCAAGATTGTGTTCTTGCTTGAGAAATAAACTGGGTAGTTGCGAGATAGACCGTAGTTGAATGAAGCTCTTGCAAAGTCGCGGATTGAATCCATGTAGTTATACATACCCATAGCAACACCACCGGTCTCAGGATAGTCAGCAACAGTCATGGTCTTTGATTCAGATCCATCAGCTGGAGTCCAAGTGATTGTTACAGTACCGGCACCTGGAACTTTAAAGTCAGTTGCCTTGTACTGGTCTCCGTGGGCGTGACGACCAACAATAATTGGCTTGGTCCAACCAGGCACCAGCCTTGGAACGTTAGAAATAATAATTGGCTCGCGGAACAAAACACCATCAAGCATGTTTCTAAGTGTTCCGTTTGGTGACTTCCACATCTTCTTCAGACCAAACTCAACTACGCGGGCTTCATCAGGAGTGATAGTTGCACACTTCACACCAACACCGTGTTTGGCAATCGCATTACCCGCATCAATAGTGACCTGGTCATCTGTTGCATCGCGGTGCTCAATTGAAAGATCATAGTATTCAAGGTCAACATCTAGAAATGGCAAGATCAAAGAGTCTTTGATGTTCTGCCAAATGATGCGGGTCATTTCATCGCCGTCAAGCTCTACGACCGTACCAACTACCTTGATTTTTTCCATTAGATTGCTTTCCTTACCTAGTTTGTTCTTGTCTAAGCCTAAACGAGCGAATCGCGCCAAGCCTTATGCATCTTTGCAAACTTGCCTGTTCCAGCAATCAAAACCGAAGGCTTGTCATCTTCAATGATCTTTCCGTGCTCCATCACAACCACTCGGTCAGCGATAGACACAGTAGATAGGCGGTGAGCGATAATGATGGCTGTTCTGCCGGCTAGTAGGGTCTGCAGACCATTCTGGACCATACGCTCGCTTGGGATATCTAGTGAGCTAGTTGCCTCATCCAAAATCAAGACAGTTGGGTCAGCAATGAAGGCTCTTGCGAATGAAATCAGCTGACGCTGCCCTGCAGATACTCTTCCACCACGCTTATTCACATCAGTGTTGTAGCCATCAGGCAAACTCAAGATGAACTCGTGGGCACCTACGGCTTTGGCTGCAGATTCAATCTCTTCCTGAGTTGCCTCTGGTTTACCCAGAGAAATGTTTTCAGCAACAGTTCCGCTGAATAGGTATGCCTCTTGAGTAACCATGACAACAGCCTTGCGAAGATCATCGTCAGAAAGTTTTCTAAGGTCTACCCCATCAAGTTCAACCGTTCCAGAGCTTGGGTCATAGAATCTTCCGATTAGCTTGGCAAGAGTTGACTTACCTGCACCGGTAGTTCCAACCAGAGCAATTGTTTGACCAGCTGGAATATCCATATCGAACTTAGGTAGCACTACCTTGCCGTTTGAATAAGCAAACTGAACAGTATTGAAGTTGATATGTCCCTTGCGTTCTGCAAGAGGAGTTGGGTCAACAGCTTCAGGTACTGATGGTTCTTCTTCTAGAACACCTGAGATCTTTTCAAGAGCGGAGTTAGCTGATTGATAGGAGTTGTAGAACATAGCCAGGTTTTCCATTGGCTCATAGAAACTTCTTGCATACAAAATACAAGAAATCAAAACGCCGATACCAAGGTCGCCTTCCATGACTCTAAAGCCACCCCATAGCAACACAAAGGCAACAGTGATGTTACCAATCATGATTAAACCTGGATCGTAGATACCGAAGAGCTGAATAACCTTAGCGTTCACAGCACGGTAATCCTCAACAAGATCCTTATAGGTATCTTCGTTTCTCTTTTCCTTGCGGAAAGCCTTCACTGCACGAATACCAGTCATTGACTCAACGAAGTGAACAATTAACTTGGCTGAAGCAACACGAGTCTTTCGGTAGCTAATTCTGGTGTTCTTCTGGAACCATCTGGTTAGGAAGAACAACGGGATAAAACTAACCAACATAATCAAGAATGATGTTGCGTCAAGAGTTACCAAAGCAATCGCGGTAAAGAGCATGAACAAGATTCCAGAGATCATTTCGCTACCACCAGAATCAAGTAGTTCTTTGATGGAATCTAAGTCGCTAGTTTGACGAGCAATAACTCGACCTGAAGTATAGGTCTCATGGAATTCAACCGAGAGTCTCTGAGTGTGACGGAATAGTCTCTTGCGAAGACCAAACATGATGTCTTGGCTCACTCTTGCTGCAAATCTCAAGAAGTAAGCAATTGTGAATCCTGCTAGAACTGCAGTTGTCACATAACCACCAACTGTCCAGTAGAGAAGACTCAAATCTCCCTTTTGAGCAGCTGGCAAAGCATAGTCAACAGTCGCAGCAATAAGCCAAGGTCCTGAAACTCTAAGTGCCTGGCTAGTAATAACTAGAGCAAGAGAAACAAAGAGTCTGTTCTTAACAGGCTTGATGATTTCACCGAGAAGCTTCAAACTTCTTTCGCGAACGCGAGCCTGCTCTTCTTTGTTTAGTTCAATCTTTTCTTCGTTCTTAACACCCTGCATGCTCATTATTTGCTCACCTCAATCATCTTTCCGGCAGCATCTAGGCTGCTGATGACGTATCGGTAGTGATCATTTGTAGCAATCAAATCGCTGTGTTTACCGAAGGCAGTGATCTTGCCATCCTGCAATAGTGCAACCTTGTCAGCTAGCTGAACAGTTGAAGGACGGTGAGCAACAATCAGTGCCGTGGTTGCCTTCAACACTGTTCTAAGGGCATCTTCAACCATTGCTTCCGTATCAACATCAAGTGCTGAAAGTGGATCATCTAGGACTAGAACTGCTGGCTGAGCCGCTACGGCTCTAGCTAGAGCAATACGCTGTCTCTGCCCACCGGAAAGAGAAAGACCTTCTTCCCCAATCTTGGTATCCAGTCCATCAGGTAGGTCATAGACGAAACCTGCTTGAGCAATCTCTAGAGCTTGAGCAAGTTCTTCTTCTGTGCTCTCAGGTCTACCAAGCAATACGTTGTTGCGAATGGTGTCACTGAACAGTGTTGAGTCTTCGAATGCCATGGCAACATGGGCTCTTAGTTCTTCTCTAGAAAGATCTCTAATATCAACACCATCAAGCTTCACTGAACCACCGGTTACTTCATAAAGCCTTGTGGCAAGAGCAGTAAGAGAGGTCTTACCTGAACCTGTAATTCCAATTAGTGCAACAGATTCACCAGGTTCAATCTCTAGGTTTACACCATCAATCAAATCTTTTTGCTCTGCTGGAGCATCAGCATATCTAAAGCTGACATTCTCAAAGACCAAGCGGCCCTTAGGTTCTTTGATGGTCTTTGGACTTTCAGGATCTGAGATATCTACCTTGGTGTCAATAACTTCAAAGAAGCGCTCAACTGCAGATCTAGCATCAATGGTCATTGACAATAGGAAACCTAATGAGTCAATAGGCCAGTGCAGAATGCGAGTTGTGAGGATGAATGAAAGCAAAACACCAATAGTCATGTTGCCTTCAACAATTTGCCAAATACCTAGAGGTAAATAAATACCTGTTGCGAGGCTTGGAATAGTTGAGAAGTAGAACCAAAGGTTTGCAATCATCTTGGCCTTGTTTAGTTCTGTGCTTCTTAGCTTTAGAGCATCTCTAGCGAACTTCTCGGTCATAAATGATCCACGGCCAAATGACTTGATAACACGAATACCGTGCACACTCTCCTCAACAGAGGTAGCTAGGTCTCCAGCTTGGTCTTGGCTCATACGTGCTGTGACGTGGTATTCCTTCTCAAATTTGAAACCTAGAACCCATAGCGGTGACATGATCACGACGAAGACAGTTGCAAGTATCCAGTTGTATGAGAACAGAAGCGTGAAACCAACAACAATGGTAAATAGGTTTGCTACTAGAAGCACAAGACCAAAAGATAACCAACGTCTAATCATGCTTAGATCGCTTGAAGCACGAGACAATAACTGCCCGCTAGGCCACTTGTCGTGGAAAGCAACTTCTAGATCTTGAAGTTTTGCGTAAAGGGTTCTTCTAAGCCCAGCTTCAACATGTGTGCCAGGAGTTAGAACAAGCCATCTGCGAAGCAAAACCATTATTGCTTCTAGAAGACCCATACCTAGAACCGCAAAAACAGCAAAGACTAGAGTGTCAAAATTGGTATTACTTTCCAAGGTGTCAAAAAGGCTTCTTAGGTAGCCAGGGATAGCCAAGGCAAACATGTGGCCACCGATGGCTGCGAGTGTACCCAAAACTACTCTTGGCAATGCCTTCTTTGCGTATGGGAAGATTCGGAGCAAAGTCCGAACGGTACCTAATTTCTTCGTATCCAAAAATTACCTAAATCTGTAAGTGGGCTTTCACCGGGGGTAAGTTGGGACCTTACCAAAGCCTTTCAGTCTATCTAAAGTTGTAGGCTATACATTGAAATATACCTTCTCAAGAACCTCATTTAGCCCCCAAGGAGCAAATGCATTATGGCCCGCCACGGTAAAGTCTCAGTTATTGGATCAGGTTTCTACGGAACCACCACAGCCCAGCGTTTAGCTGAATATGACATCTTCGACACCGTTGTCCTAACCGACATCTTGGAAGGCAAGCCAGAGGGTATCGCCCTGGACATCAACCAGTCACGCTCAATTGAGGGCTATGAGACCAAGGTTGTGGGAGCTAGCACCCAGGCTGACGGAACAGGCTATGAGGCCATCGCAGACAGCGATATCGTGATCATTACAGCAGGTCTTCCTCGTAAGCCAGGTATGAGCCGTATGGACCTTCTAGAAGTAAACGCAGGCATCGTTGGCGGAGTGGCAAAGAACATCGCCAAGTACGCTCCAAACGCTGTAATTCTTGTAGTTTCTAACCCTCTAGATGAGATGACTGCCCTAGCCCAAAAGGCTTCTGGCTTCCCTAAGGAAAGAGTTATCGGTCAGGCTGGAATTCTAGACACCGCTCGCTTCACAAACTTCGTAGCAGAAGCTGCTGGAGCTCAAGTTGGAGATGTAAAGACTCTGACTCTTGGTTCCCACGGTGAAACCATGGTTCCAGTTCCTTCAGTTTCAACAGTCAATGGCAAGCCAATCATCGATGTGCTTGGTGCCGACAAGGTCGCTGAACTAGTTGATAAGACTCGTAACGGTGGAGCAGAAATTGTTGCACTTCTAAAGACCGGTTCTGCTTACTACGCACCAAGTGCTGCTGTTGCTCGCATGGCCAAAGCTGTTCACGAAGACAGTGGAGCTGTATTCCCTGTTTGTGCATGGGTTGATGGTGAATTTGGTATCTCAGGTGTTTACCTAGGTGTTGAAGCAAAGCTAGGTAAGGGTGGCATCAAGCAGATCGTTGAGACACCACTTAATGCTGAAGAACTTGTTGCACTAAAGGTTGCTGCTGAAGCTGTTAGAGCTAAGCAAGCAGACGTCTCTAACCTCTAGTGATAGAAGTGACGCTCACCGGTGAAGAACATGGTGAGCTTAGCTTGTTTAGCTACAGCAATTATCTCTTCATCACGAACTGATCCGCCAGGTTGAACTACAGCTTTCACTCCTGCATCAATCAGAATCTGTAAACCATCAGCGAATGGGAAGAACGCATCGCTTGCAGCAACAGATCCCTTCACGCGCAGGTCACCTCTCGTTACTGCTAGCTTGCATGAGTCAACTCTGTTCACTTGCCCCATACCAATGCCAATGGAAGAACCTTCTTTGGCTAGAAGAATTCCATTTGACTTAACAGCACGAACTGCACGCCAAGCAAAGATTAGATCATCCATGGTCTTCTCATCTGGCTTGGCACCGCTTACAAGCTTCCAGTTGTTAGTTGAGAAGTTTAGGAAAGAGTCGGTCTCCTGAACTAAGAATCCTCCAGAGATATGTCTAATCTCATGAGATTCACGACTGTAGTTCTTTGGTAGTTCCAGAATTCTTAGATTCTTCTTACGTTCAATTAGTAGTCTCAGTGCCTCTAATTCATAACCAGGTGCAATCAAAACTTCAGTGAAGATATCAATCAGGTTCAATGCCATACCCATGGTTACAGTTCTGTTTGCCGCAACTACTCCACCATAGGCACTCACAGAGTCACAAAGGAATGCAGCCGAGTGAGCAGCAGCGATTGGATCTGTTGCATCCTTGGGTGCAACAGCAATACCGCAAGGGTTAGCATGCTTGATAATTGCCACCGCAGGTTCATCAAAGTCATAGGCAGTTCTAACAGCGGCATCGGCATCAACATAGTTGTTGTATGACATCTCTTTGCCATTGTGAAGCTTGGCTTGAGCAATACCAGAGACAGCTAGCGGGCTAGTGTTTCTGTAGATAGAAGCAGCCTGGTGAGAGTTCTCACCATATCGAAGAACACTGAGTAGCTCAGCATCTAGTTCGATGTGCTGAGGGAAACCAGGGTTCTTTAGTTCGGTTACCTTTGGCTGGTTAGATAACGCTGCAGTTTCAACTTCATCTGCAAACCAGCTTGCAACAGCGGTGTCATATCTAGATGTGTGAGCAAAGGCAAGAGCTGCTAATTCTTTTCTTTCAGCAAGTAGTGTGCCACCAACAGCCACAGCCTTAATGATGCTCTCGTACTTTCCTGGGTCAACCACGATTGCTACGTTGGCATAGTTCTTAGCAGCTGCCCTAACCATTGC
>JBEDBW010000017.1:0-8585 GCA_041177045.1 Actinomycetota bacterium
GGCTAGAATATTTCTGAATCCAAGTGAAAAGGTTTTTATGAGATTTCTAATTGCCGTAATAGATGACAGAAGTAATTCAGCAGATTCCAACGAAATGGTTGCAATTGATGAGTTCAACGACCACCTCTCTGAAAAAGGTCAGTTGATTATGGCCTGCGGGATTGAAGACCCTAGTTCAGCAAGTGTCCTAGACAACAGAGCTGCTGCTGGCATCTTCACTTCTGGTCCTCTTCATGACACCACTGAGTTCA
Organism: Actinomycetota bacterium; assembly: GCA_041177045.1. Taxonomy (GTDB): domain Bacteria; phylum Actinomycetota; class Actinomycetes; order Actinomycetales; family Microbacteriaceae; genus Rhodoluna. Next base: position 252 of record JBEDBW010000017.1, read on the forward strand.
TGTCGGGCTTCTGGATAATCTCAGCAGAATCCGAAGAGGAGGCTAAAGAACTAGCAGCCTGGGGCTCAAAGGCCTGCAATAGAAAAGTAGAGCTCCGCAAACTACACGGCTAGTGCTCTTGGTAGCCTAGAGCCATGATCAAATCTAAAGATTTCAGTGACTTCCTTGCCAGTAGAAGAAGTACTCGCTCCTTCCAATCAACTCCTGTTGACAGCAAGCTAATCGATGAAATCATCCAAGACGGCCTAACCGCTCCTAGCTGGAGCAACACCAGACCTTTCATGGTCGCGGTCGCATCAGGGGAAGTTAGAGATCGTATTTCTCAAGACATGCTTGAACGCTGGAGTGTTGGTTCAGGGGTGACAAGTGGCAGTTTGAAGGACAAAATAAAGTTTCTCTTTACTCCTAAGGCCTGGCCACTAAGTGATTACCCAATCATGAAGGCCTACCCGAAATCCCTCCAGCCAAGAGCCAAAAGAGTTGGAAAAGAACTATATGGGATGTTGGGCGTTGCCAGAGGAGATAAAAAGGCTAGAGATGCCCAATGGGCTAAGAACTACGAGTTCTTCAACGCTCCCGTTGAGATCTTCGTCTTCATCCACAAGGGACTGTCAGTCTTTGCAGCTAACGATGCTGGCCTATTTGCAGAGAACCTAATGCTGAGTGCTCACGCTAAAGGCCTAGGTACGTGTGCCCAAGGAGCAGTCGCTATCTGGCCTAAGGCCGTGCATGAGGAGTTTGATATCCCTAAGGGCTACAAACTCATCTATGGAATTGCCATTGGCTACCCAGATGACGCCGAAGTGAACACCTTCAAGGCAAACCGCATTGGCAATGAAGAGATAGTAATCGCCAAGAAATAGCCCAATCGGGGACGTTTCACTCGCTTTTAGAGCCACTTTTGGGCACTCTGTAAAGATTTGATAACACAAAAGCCAAAATCCGCGAAACCGCTTTCGCGAGCCAATATTCGGGTTTACTCTTCTAATTAGACGTGTGTGCGCGCGTGTAACGAAGTAAACAATTCAAGGGTCTCCCCTTGGATTGGCAATTCCACATCGTAATGAAAGGCACACATGTTTCTTAACAAAGCGAAACTACGTAAGGCTTCTAGCCGCGTAGCTCTCCTGTTGGCAACTGGTTCACTCCTTGCCACAGGAATCTCTCCTGCTAACGCAGCAGACGCATCTCCTCTATACATTAACTTCGAATCAGCTGATCCGCTAAGAGCTCTTGCTATCAGCGGTGACGGTCCATTCTCTGGTGCTTCAACTGAAATCAAGGCTGGCACAAACCTAACTTCAGGCGATTCTTTGCACTTCACCAAGAACGGCCAGCCGTGGTCTGGTGTTAACATCTTGGGTGCAAACTCAACAGCGTTCACTTACACTGCTGCGGATAAGAAAGTCATTACTTTTGACTACTGGTCACCAGATGCTGTTGCATCACCTGTGATGCTAAAGCTTGAAGCACCAGCTGCGACCTATAAAGCTGTAGAAGCTCAGCCTGGATTCAACACAATCTCAGTTGACTTCACTGGTGTTGGCAGCTGGACCGGTGACTACACCAAGTTGATCATCTTCCCTAACTTTAAGGAAGGTGCAGACACAAGCTACACAGGTGCACCGGCTGTACCAAACACTGGTCAGGTTTACGAGATCGACAACATCTCAATCAACGGTGGTACCGCTGCTGACGTATACGTTCCACAAGCAATTGCAACTAGCACCTTGGTTACTTTCGAGGCTAACGACACTCTAGGTGCCGGCGTAGCTGGAGAAGCTTCAGGAGCTAAGAAGCAAGGTTCATTCGCTGGTGCAGTAACAACTATTGAAGACGCTCCTACTGGAGGCAACGGTGGAAAAGCGCTGAAGATTGTCAAGAACGGTGAGCCATACGCTGGTGTAAACGTTCTAGCTTTCGAGCCTGCAACCACTCGAGTTACTAATGGAACTCACAAGACAGTAACCTTCAACTACCACTCATCAAAGGCTGACTCACCAGTTCGTATCGAACTTAGAGGTTACCCAAATGCCCTTGGTAAGACTGTTACAGCTCCTTTAGGTTGGTCAAAGATTACTGTTGACTTCACCGATGTTGTAGGTTGGACAGCTACTGAAGCATTCGCAAACGTAATCCTGTTCCCTGACTTCGATGTTGCTGCTGCTGGTAACGTTTTCTACGTTGACAACCTAGGTATCAACGGAGCAAATACTCCAGCTATTCCAGTTGGAAGATCAGCAACATCTACATTGTTGACATTTGAAACTGGTGACACTCTTGGTGCTGCCGCTGCAGGTCCTGGTTTTGAAGGCGCTGTAGCTGTAATCAAGGATGCTGCTGCTGGTGGTAACGGTGGTAAGGCTCTAGAGATCGAAAAAGCTGGTCAGCCTTGGGCAGGTATCGTACTTGCAACTGCTCCGTCAAACATTAAGTTCCTAGACGCATCTAACAAGACTGTGACTATGAACTACTACTCACCACAGACTGTTGCCACTCCGGTTCAGTTCCAGTTGGAAGCTACAGATGGCTCAAAGATTAACCAAGCGGTTGAGGCTGCTCCTGGTTGGTCAAGACTAACCATCGACTTCACAGCTTCTTACAACGATGCTAAGCAGTACACAATTGCACGTCTGTACCCTAACTTCGTCAACACTGCGCAAGAGGTACCTGGATACACTGGTGCACCTGCTGTTACTCCGCTAACGCCTGTCAAGTTCTACTTTGTTGACAACGTTGGTTTCAACGGAGCTACAACTCCAGCAATCGCTGTTCCAAGAGAAGCAACAAGCACTCTTCTAACATTCGAAACTGGTGACGTACTAGGTGCTGCAGCTGCAACTCCTCCAACTGCTCAGAAGCCACAGGGTGGTTTCGAAGGTGCTACAACTTCTATTGATGTTGCACCTACTGGTGGAAATGGTGGAAACGCGCTAAAGATCACAAAGAACGTTGGAGCTCAGGTTTACGCTGGAGCAACCTTGATCAAGTTCGGAGCTGACAAGCGTGTAACCAACGGAACTCACAAGGTAATCACATTCAACTACTACTCACCGAAGGCTAACTCTCCAGTGAACGTAGAATTGCGTGCTTACCCGAACGCACTAGGCAAGATCATCAACGCTCCTCTAGGTTGGTCAAAGATGTCATTTGACTTCACTGACGTAGCTGGCTGGACATCAACAGAAGAGTTCACTCTTGTGTCGATTTTCCCAGACTTCAACCAGCCTGCTGGTGCTACTGCAACGTCTTACTTCGTAGACAACCTTGCATTCAACGGTGCTGTAACACCTGAGATCCCAACAGTTACTGTACCAAGAGAAGCAACAAGCACTCTTCTTACTTTCGAAACTGCTGACACTCTAGGTGCGAAGGTAGTTGGAGACTCAACACTAGCTAAGCCAGAAGGTGGATTCGAAGGTGCAGTAACAACCATCGATAACGCTCCTGCTGGTGGTAACGGTGGCAAGGCTCTGAAGATCGTCAAGGGTGTTGGTGCTCCTACTTACGCAGGTGTAAACATCATCCGATTCGGTGCTGACAAGCGTGTTACTAACGCAACCAACAAGACAATCACATTCAACTACTACTCACCGAAGGCAACTTCTAACGTACGTGTTGAGCTAAGAGCATTCCCTAACGCTCTTGGTAAGACTGTGGCTGCTCCTCTAGGTTGGTCAAAGATCACTGTTGACTTCACCGATGTTGCTGGCTGGACAGGTACAGAAGAGTTCGTTTCTGTAATCCTGTTCCCAGACTTCGACGTAGCCGGTGCTGGTGGCATCTTCTATGTAGACAACTTGGCATTCAACGGAGCTACAACTCCTGCGATTCCAGTTCCTGCTGTGAAGCCTGCTGTAACGACAGCTGCATCTGTTTCAGGTACTGCCAAGTCAGCTAAGACTCTTACTGCTGGTAAGGGTTCATGGACTGGCACTGCAACAATCGCCTACACATACAAGTGGTACCGCTGTACAGTTGCTTCAACTAAGACAGCTACTACTGCACCAACCTCAACAGCTAAGTGTGCTGCCATCTCAGGCGGCACAAAGTCAACCTACAAGTTGACTTCAGCTGATGTTGGAAAGTACGTACGTGTACTAATCACTGCAAAGAACACAGCTGGTACTGCTTACTCACTAAGCAAGACAACCTCAAAGGTAGTCAAGTAATAGCTAACAAATAGTAAATGTGGCCCTCGGTTATCCGGGGGCCACATTTCTTTAACTAAAAAGTTTTTACTTCTTAGATCTCAATGTCTTTAGCCAAGCAATTGCACCTGTTGAATACAAAGCCCAAATAACAAGAAGTGGTTGGAAGAAGAGTCTTATCAATCTAGCTTCATCAGTATTCAAACCAAATGCATCTGTTTGTGTGAGCCACTGAGAAATGTTGCCAGGGAAGATTGCAATAAAGAATAGCGCTGTCATAGTTCCAGCTATTGGTGCTTTGAGTCCGGAGATCAACCAGAGGCCTAGGACTATCTCAACTATTCCACTGGCGATAACTACAAAGTCGGCATCTAGTGGCAACCAGGTTGGCACCTGAGCCCTGAATGTTTCTCTAGCAGAACCTAGGTGTGAAGAGCCAGCAAGAGTTAGTGCCAGGCCAAGACCGAGCCTGGCTATCGTTCGAAAGATTTTCATAATAGAAAGCAGTCTACTTACCAGACTTTGTTGCAGCTTGGACAAAAGTTATGAAAGCTGACTTGTTTTAGAACCTAGAAATTAGGCAAGCGTTTTATCAACGATCAGGCCGATTAGAGCGTTCCAGATAATCGGATCCATCTGGTTATCTACTACGTCGTCAACAATCTTGCCGAGTGTGTAAGCCTGGATTAGAACTGCTGCAGCTCTTGGGTCAAAGGATTTATTGAACCACCCTCTGTTCTGAACCTCTATGAATTGTTCTGTGAAAAGATCTGTAAGGCCTTGTTGAACCTCACCTAGAGATTTTCTGAACTGCTCGTTCTTCTCAGCCATGCCTAGAATGCGGGCACGCTCATAGCGGTTGGCTTTTCTTGCTGGGTCCTGAGTTATCTCTGTGACGTGTGAAAGCCCTGCGAAGAATTGCTCTTTGGTTTCACACTTTTCTAGAAGCTCGCGGATGACCCCACCGCTTTTCTCAACAAACCTTGAATATCTAACCAAATAGGCTTCTTCAATGAGTTCACCGATTGATGGCCAGAAGTGATACAAAGAACCCTTGGCAATGCCTGTTCTACGAAGAATCTCAGCTGCTGAGACATCCTTCTCAGTCATCTCATCAAGCATCTCTACCGTGGTGAGCAGGAGCCGATTGCGTGTTTCTTTGCCTGCATCACTCATTACCTAAGTCTACCAAGGCGAGAAATAAGTACCGCTTTCTCGCAAAGTGTCTGCCAACACTTGGCCTAGAGAGCAAGCAACCTGTGTCTAAAACTACTTCTTCTTAACTACAGATCCCTGACCATTTAGCTGCCATGCGTGCACATAATCAATCTCAGTCTTGCTCTCAGCCCAACCACTGTAGTTTCCACCGAAGCCAGCAGAACCTTGAACAGCATTGTTTAGGATCAAGAAGAATGGCTTATCAAAAGACCAGTAGCCCTGAACGTTAGTTGGAGTAACAGTCCAGAACAGTTCCCTATCAACATAGAATTCCATTCTGCCCGGTAGCCATGCAAGCCCATAGGTATGGAAATCACTTTGGTAGTTCGCTTGGTTTACTTCCTGCCCCCAGATGTATCTGTGTCCACCACCAAACTCATTTACTGAGAAGTGAACCGCAGCTGAGTTTCTCATTGGTAGGTTTCCACCCTGCTCAGCAATATCAATTTCTCCTGCTCGAGGCCAGCTAACTTCACTCATAGCATCACCTAGTGCCCAGAAGGCTGGCCAGTTACCGCCACCTGCAGGCATCTTGATGCGAGCTTCAATGTAGCCGTATTGGAAGGAAACTTTCTTCTGTGTATCAAAACGACCGCTAGTGAAGCTACAAGGTGGGTTCATGCAAGGTCCTGAGTTAGCAGGAGTGCCAGTAACTTTCTTAGAAGTGATAACAGCGTTACCTTGAGTGGTTCCATCTAGACGAATAGCTTCTGGAATGTACCACTGCTTCTCGTTATTGTGGCAAGTTCCACCACCGTTGTCTGCCTCATGACCACAGTATCTAGCTGTCCAGTTTGTCTGATCGATGAGACCACCGGCTTTACCCGTGAACGAGTCAGACCATAAAAGTTTGCCTACAGTGTGTCCTGCCAACATTGGAGTCTTTACTGTTGGTTTCCATTGTGCATAGAGAGTCAACTTACTCTTTGGCTTAACAACAGATGAGTTGTAATACCTAACTGGACCTGTCTTAGTTAGTGACCAACCAATAAAGCGGTGAGTGTCTCGAACAAACTTATTCGCTGAAAGAGCTTTTCCTTTAGTAGGAAGGGTCTGTTTTCCCATCACGCCAGATCCGCCATTGGCATCAAATGTCACAGTATAAGAAGTGGCTGCAGATGCAGAATTGGAAAGATTTGGTGCTGCAAGCCCAGCGAAGACAATTACGGTTGCAGTTAGGATTCCAAGGAATTTAGCTCTCATTGGCTAAGTCTACTTGCCGCACTTCCTCTAGATTCCTAGGTGTTCAGGCTCTTCTCAGCCTAAATAGGTCAAACAAACGCTTACATGCTAAACAACTAACCCGCCATAGGTTTCTATGGCGGGTTAGTTAGTAGAGCTTAGTTACTAGCCAAGCTTCGCGTAAAGAATGCGAGTCTTGGTGCGGATCTTCTTGTATGTAGTTGGAAGATACATGTCACGCACGATGGTTATAGTAACCACTGTGCTTGTTGTGATCTTCTTCAACGCAGCTAGCTGAGTCTTCTCAGTCTTACCGGTACATAGGTTCGGTGAGGTGATTGTCTGTAGCTTGCTTGATGACTGCTTCTTCAAGATACCGAAGCTAGAAGTACATGTGTAGCTCTTGCTTCCGACCTTGAATGATACAGACGCCTTTACTGGGCCGATGTATACAACGTTTAGCTTCACAGCCAAGGTTCCCTTGCTTCGGTTCCAACCAAGCTGAGTGTCACCGTTCTTTAGGAAGGTTCCAGTCTTTGACAGAGCTAGAGGCTTCTTGATGTCACCCTTTTCAGTTACAGGTGTTGTTGGAGTCTTTGCAACTGTGATTGTCAGCGTCTTGCTTGCTGCCAACCAGTTAGCGTTTCCAGCCTGGGTTGATGTGATCACACAGGTACCTACAGCAATCGCAACTACGCGTCCAGCTGCAGAAACAGTACAGATAGATGCAGTAGTTGTTGAGTAAACAACTGGCAGACCTGAGCTTGCAGAAGAAACAACATCGAATCCATCAAGGTCAACTACAACCTTGGTTGGACCTGTCAGTGTTACTGTCTGTGCAGCAGCATCAACAGGTGCAGCTGAAACAGTAGTTGTCTCTGTGTCAGAACCAGACAGTAGGTCACCGCTAGCAGCGGCTGTTGCCTTCACAGTACAAGTACCAGCAGTTAGCAGACGTGCCTTGTTAGCAACGATTGAACAAACTGTTGGTGTCTCTGAGCTCCAGGTAATTGCGCCTGCAGTGCCGGGGATAGACGGTGACCAGGATACTGTGGCGCTCAATGTGAGATCAGGATCACCTACTCTTACCGACGCAGCCAGAGCTGCGACTGTAACAACCTGACGAACACTCACGACGTTTCCATCTGAAACAGTAGTTGACTCTGTATCAGTTCCTGCTAGCAATACACCGCTTGCAGCAGCTGTCGCCTTCACAGTACAGGTACCGGCTGTTAGCAGACGTGCCTTGTTAGCAACGATTGAACAAACTGTTGGTGTCTCTGAGCTCCAGGTAATTGCACCTGCGGTACCAGCATCAACTGGTGAGAACGCAACTGTTGCACTAAGTGTTAGATCAGCGTCACCAACTGTTACTGCTGCAGCCAAAGCTCCGACAGTTACAGTCTGTGCAACACCGGTACCTACATAGGTAAAGGTGTCAACAACTGTGTCTCCATCTGCTGTTGTAAGAGTGATGTCAACAGTTCCATTTGCAGAAGCAGTAGGAATTGTTAGCTGTAGTGATGTAGCAGTCTTAGTTCCGATTGTGGCTGCGTTAGCACCAATCTTTGCTGAGATTACTGCATCCAGGTCAGTACCTGTCAATGTGACTTTCGCACCAACTGTAGGAGTGTTCTTTGAGTACTTAACATCTTTTGATGTCACTGCTGGAACTGGGCCTGTTGGAGGTAAGTAGCTTGGGTCCATCCACTTAAGAACAGTCAAGTTTGCTGGAGCAGCTACATCGCTATAGATAAGGTACAGAGTCTTGTCAGATCCTCTT
>JBEDBW010000018.1:0-8512 GCA_041177045.1 Actinomycetota bacterium
TGTCTCAAGCGACATATTCCCTCAGACTAAAGCTCTCCTGGATCACAGAGCAGAGCCTGTGAACATTGAAGTTCGCTACTTTGACCTAGCCGAAGCTTCAAAGAACCCAGCACTACTATCTGAAGAGTTCTTTGGTGTCTTTGCTCAATACCCTGGTGCTTCTGGTCAGATCTATGACCTAACAGCAATCTTTACTCACGCTAAAGCTCATAACGCTATTGCAGTTGCAGCAGCAGATCTTCTAGCTCTAACTCTTTACACTCCTCCAGGTGAGATGGGTGCTGATGTTGTGATTGGTTCAACCCAACGCTTCGGTGTTCCAATGGGCTTTGGTGGACCACACGCAGGTTACCTAGCAGTTAGAGAAGACCTAGAAAGATCTATGCCTGGACGTTTGGTTGGAGTATCAATCACCTCTGATGGTTCTCCTGCATACAGGTTGACTCTGCAGACTAGAGAGCAACACATCAGACGTGAACGAGCTACCTCTAACATCTGTACTGCTCAAGTTCTACTTGCTGTTATGGCGGGTATGTATGCGGTGTATCACGGCCCAGCAAGACTAAAAGCTATTGCTACAGATGTTCTAACTAAGACTCACTCTCTAGCTGACTCACTTAGAGCAGGTGGGCTTGATGTTGCAACTGGTAACTTCTTTGATACCTTCACAGTCTCTAATGTTGATGCACACAGGATATTTGAATCAGCACGGTCAAAGAACATCACAATGCTTGTTCTTGACGAGAAGACCATTGGTATTTCCATTGATGAAACTACTTCCATTCAAACCCTTGAAGATGTTCTTGATGCTTTTGGAGTCAAGACACTTTCAACTAGCAAGGTTGAAATCGAACTAGCAAGAACTTCTGAGTACCTAACGCACGAAGTCTTTAATTCCTACCATTCAGAGACAGCGATGCTTAGATACCTAAAGCGTCTTGCTGACTATGACTTTGCTCTGGACAGAGGAATGATTCCTCTAGGTTCTTGCACAATGAAGCTCAACTCAACAACCGAGATGGAAGCTGTTACCTGGCCTGAGTTTGCTGGTCTTCACCCATTTGCTCCTAAAGAAGATGTTCAGGGTTATCTAGAACTCATAAGCCAGCTAACTTCATGGTTGAGTGATGTGACAGGTTATGAAGAAGTGTCTCTGCAGCCTAACGCTGGAAGCCAGGGAGAACTTGCTGGTCTATTAGCGATTCGTGGCTATCACCTATCACGTGGAGATGCCCAGAGAACAACTTGCTTAATTCCTTCAAGTGCTCATGGAACTAATGCTGCATCAGCAGTTCTTGCTGGTATGGAAGTAGTTGTTGTTGCTTGTGATGAGAATGGAAACGTAGATGTTTCTGATCTTCAGGCAAAGATTGCAGCTACTGGAGACAAGCTTGCAGCCCTTATGGTTACCTACCCGAGCACACACGGTGTTTATGAAGAAGCCATTGTTGATATCTGTGACCAGATTCACGCTGCAGGTGGTCAGATTTACATTGATGGAGCAAACACCAACGCTGTAGTTGGGTATGCAAAGTTTGGTTTGTTCGGCGGAGATGTTAGCCACCTAAACCTCCACAAGACTTTCTGTATTCCTCACGGTGGTGGCGGCCCAGGTGTTGGTCCTGTTGCAGCCAGATCTCACCTGAAGGAATTCTTACCGGGTCACGCAAAGGCTCAATCTGCTCTGCCTAACTACGGACCTGTATCAGCTGCTCCTTATGGTTCAGCAAGCATTCTTCCTATTTCTTGGGCTTACATCAGAATGATGGGTGCCCATGGTTTGCAGAATGCAACTGCAGTGGCTGTTTTGTCAGCTAACTACATTGCTAAGAAACTTGATCATGCCTTCCCTCTTCTATACACAGGTAAGAACGGACTGATCGCTCACGAGTGCATCATCGACATCAGAGGTATTACTAAGGACACCGGTGTTACTGGAGAAGATATTGCTAAGCGTCTAATTGACTACGGCTTCCACGCGCCAACCATGTCTTTCCCTGTCGCTGGAACACTAATGATTGAACCAACTGAATCAGAACCTAAAGAAGAAGTTGATCGCTTCATTGAAGCCATGCTTGCTATCAAGACTGAGATTGATGAAGTTGCCGCAGGCAAGTACTCAATAGAAGAATCTCCTCTAAGAAATGCTCCTCACACCGCCAAGAACATTGCTTCTGAATGGACTAGGAAGTATGACCGTGAGGTAGCTGTATTCCCTGCTAAACAGTTCAGAAACAAGTACTGGCCTATAGTGAACCGCATTGACAACGTCTATGGAGATAGAAACCTAGTGTGTTCTTGTCCTCCGATTGAGTCTTTCGCTAACTAACTGAGAAAAGTCTTAGAGGCGGTTTCGTCGACCTTTAGACAGAGCCCCATAAAGTAGAATCTAGCTATGACTACTCAACCAATGAACGTTTCCCTAGAAGTATGGGTAATTACAGCAATAGTTATCGCAGTTGTAATCGCCCTAGATCTGTTTTTTCAGTTAAAGCGAAAGGGTGACCCTTCATTCAAAGAGTCAGCCATCTTCACAAGCATCTTTGCCGGTGCCGCCATTGCATTCTTCTTCGTGGTTGATCAGGTCTGGGGTAAACCATTTGGTAGCGAGTATTTAGCTGGCTTCATTACCGAATACAGCTTGTCCATCGACAACCTATTCATCTTCCTAATCATCTTCACCAAACTGGCTGTTCCTGACAAGGCAAGACGACAAGCTCTGACTGTTGGTATTTTGATTGCTCTTGTCCTACGTTTCATTTTCATCGCCGTCGGAGCAGTTGCAATTGCTGCATTCTCATGGGTGTTCTACATCTTCGGTGCATTCTTGATCTACACCGCCTACACCCTAGTGCGCGACCACTTCAAGTCTCATGGACATGAAGAAGCTCCTGGTGGCAAGATCATTGACTTCATCAAGAGAAGAGTCAACGTAACCGAGGAATACCACGGGGCAAAGGTATCGATCAAAAAAGGTGGCAAGCGCTACTACACTCCTCTTCTTTTCGCGATGATTGCTATCGGCGCTGCAGACATCTTGTTCGCCCTAGACAGCATTCCAGCGGTTTACGGTCTTACCAAAGAGCCTTACATTGTCTTCACTGCTAACGCTTTCGCTCTTCTAGGTCTTCGCCACCTGTTCTTCTTACTGAGTGGACTACTTTCTCGACTTGTTTACCTGGGTCTTGGACTTTCAGTGATCCTTGCTTGGATCGGTATCAAGCTAGTTATCCACGCACTTCACGAGAACGAACTTCCATTCATCAACGGTGGTAAGCACTTCGAAGGTCTGCCAGAAATTAGCACCAATACATCACTTGGTGTGATTTTGGTAACCATCACAATCGCTACTGTTGCTTCTCTAATCAAGACTAGAAACACCAAGAGTGATAAAGCTACCAAGCACTAACCTTCTTGTTTCTAACGTCTGCTTCGGTGGAAATGTATTTGGTTGGACTGCTGACGAAGACCAGTCGTTCGAACTAATAAATTACATCACCGAACATGGTGGCAACTTCATTGACTCTGCTGATGTGTATTCCTCCTGGAAAGAAGGTAATCAGGGTGGTGAGAGTGAAACCATTATTGGTAATTGGCTAAAGCAAAATGGCAAGCGTGACCAAGTAGTTATCGCTACCAAGGTTGCAATGCTTGAAACTAGAAAAGGTCTTGGAGCAAAGAACATTGCTCTAGCTTGTGAAGACAGCCTAAGAAGACTAAACACCGATTACATTGACATCTACTATGCACACAGCGACGATCTTGAAACAGACCTAGAAGAGACTATTGGTGCATTCAATGAACTAGTTGTCTCTGGCAAGGTAAGACACATCGCAGCATCTAACTACGCATACGATCGTCTAGCTCATGCATTGCAGATTAGTGAAGCCAATGGCTTCGCTAAATACATTGCTCTCCAGAACAGATACAGCCTGGTCGCTCGTGAACCTTACGAATCTGATGGTGCAAGATCTGTTGAAGACTTTGGAATCTCAGGCCTTCCCTACTCAACTCTTGGCAGCGGTTTTCTTTCAGGTAAATACAAAGAAGGCAACCTAGTTGATTCCGCTAGAGCTCAAGGCGTTAGCAACAACTACGCCAATGCGGATAGTTACGCTCTACTAAAAAGAGTTGAAGAAATTGCTGAACGTCATCAAGTATCAAATACCGCTGTTGCCCTTGAATGGCTTAGAAACCAGCCAGGTGTGACAGTGCCGATTGCTTCAGGAAGAACTATTGAGCAGCTTGAGGCTCTCATGCAGAAGGTATCTCTTAGCGCTGAAGAAGTTCAGTACTTGAGCGGTAGAAACTAAACCTATTTAGCTAGATTTGCTTCAATAGCCTCAATGATTGGAGCTGCATCAGGCTTTGTTGTTGGTCTAAATCTCTTGATCTCACCATTTGGAAGAACTAGGAACTTCTCGAAGTTCCACTTCACATTTCCAGCATTACCTTCGGCATCTTCTGCCTTGGTTAGCTCTTTATAAAGTGGGTGAGCATTCTTGCCGTTTAGCTTTGCCTTCTCAGTCATTGGGAAGGTAACTCCCCAAGTTGTCGAGCAGTAGTCAGAGATGTCATCAGAGGACTTGAGTTCTTGGAAGAACTGGTTTGAAGGAACTCCAACAACAGTGAATCCCTTGTCCTTGTATTTCTTCTGCATCGCTTCGAGAGTTTCATACTGAGGGCTTAGGCCACATCTGGACGCAACGTTTACAACCATGGTCACTTTGCCCTGGATCTCACCAAATGTCTTGGTTGAGCCATCTAGCATTACAAGTTCAATGTCTTTTAGATTCATGGTCTAAGGCTACCCGAATGCTCTGGCATTAGCAGTGCCAATATTGAGGTACATAGTAGGTAACCATTTGGGGATACACTCAAAGTAAGACAAGGGAGTAATCATGAAGCTAAACGAAAAGGTTGTTGTTGTCACTGGGGCTGGAAGCGGCATGGGGCGTGAATTAGCTCTAGAACTAGTCAAAAGAGGATCCAAGGTAGCCCTCGTTGACTTCCGTAAGGAGACTCTTGCTGAGACCGCTGCACTAGTCAGTGCACTTAAAGGTGTTTATTCAGAGCACGTTCTAGATGTCTCTGATGCCAAGGCAGTTGCAGCTTTGCCTGCTGCAGTTATCAAAGCCTTAGGTTCTGTTGACGCACTTGTCAACAACGCTGGAATCATTCAACCTTTTGTGAGAGTAAATGAACTTTCTATGGAAGATGCTCATCACGTTATGAATGTTAACTTCACTGGTCCTCTAATGTTGATCAAAGCGTTCCTACCTGAACTAATGAAACGTCCTGAGGCACACATTCTCAATGTCTCTTCAATGGGTGCCTATGCTCCAGTTCCTGGACAAAGCGTTTACGGAGCATCAAAAGCCGCAATCAAGCTTCTAACTGAAGGTCTGAGATCAGAACTTATTTCAACCAAGGTTGGAGTAACCATCGTCTTCCCTGGTGCAATTGCGACAAACATTGCAGCTAACTCAGGCATGGCAGCAATGCAGGCTGATTCCAGTGCATCTTCTTTCCCAACTACTCCAGCTAACGTAGCTGCCAAGATTATGGTTCTTGCAATAGAGAAGAACACTCCTCGTGTAGTAATAGGTAAAGATGCAAAGACTATGGACTTCCTATCAAGATTGAACCCACTGTTTGCAGCCAAGTTGATTTACAAGCAAATGGCCTCTTTATTGAAGTAATTTGAAGAGTTCTATTCTTCACAGCGTTTTCCCCGAAAGAGAACAATTATGTTCGCCTAGTAGAACCTTTACCACTCAGGATTATTCGTAAGATACTGTAAAGCGAAACTCTCTCAAGTACCCGAAAACTGCTAACTTACGCTTGTTTTCATGAATAATCTCATGAAAATCTCACGCAAGTCAGTTGTCACACTTCTAGCGGTAGCCACCTCAGTGTTGCTAGTTCTAGCCTCCGCTCAGGCATTCGCGGCGACGAGTATGTCGAGTTCACTCTCTGTTTCAACAGCAAACGCAGGTGACAAAGTCGACCTAACGACACAAATACCAGCTGTGAGCGCGGTGGACAATTCCACCCAAGAGATTATTCAATCAATCGACTCATCCAAAGTTCGTCTTACTTCTGCTGCAGATGTGACAGCACCATCTGGTTGGACTGTTACCTACTCAACCGATGGCACTAACTATGTTGCTTCATCTGCAATCACCAACTGGGCATCAGTTGTAAAGGTAAAAGCAACCGGCACTGTTAACTCAGGTGGATCAACTATTGATGGCAAGCAGATCATCACAACAACAGCTACTTCGCCAGGAACTGTCAATACTGTTGATGGAGCTTCACGAGCCGGTGGTGACGGTTATGACACAGAATTCGATAGCCGTGGTTACCTTTACAACACCTACCACCACAACTACGCAGACGGTGCTTTGGATTGTCGTAAACGTTCAGACGGTTCATTTTGTGGACCAAACTGGCCATTCGGTTTAGCTAGCAAGGGCTTTAGCTCTAACTTCGCATCAACCCAATTCTTCGACGAGGTTTACAAGCACCTCTGGCTACCTGTAGCCGACCGTTCAACTGGTACAGGTTTTCTTTGTATCGACGTTTCTGACGTTCTGACACCACAGTTCTGTGGAGGATCAAAAGCTACTGCTTGGAACATGATTCAACCTCGCGCTAACGCCAACGAAGCGGGAGTAACAGACATTATCGGTAGCAATGGAAAAGTTTACGCCTGGGATATGCAAGCCCCTCGTGTTCTTTGCTTTGACTACCTAGCAAACAACGGTATGGGTGCAGCGTGTTCATCAATGCCGACATTTAGCAGGTTGGTGGCCGGTACTATTCGTTCAACTAACAACATTCCTTTTACCTATAGTGGATTTAAGGCAGCTTTTGGAAACATCTATGGACAGCTCAACGGCGTTGCTGTCTGTTTCAATGCAACCACTCAAGCTAAGTGCACAGGTTGGGCTGAATATGACTTTGTTCTAGGAACCAATTCCAGCGTGAAGATTCTTTATGTTCAACCAAATGCCGCAGGTGAAATTGCAGGTGTTTGTAGCACCGCTGATGCCCAGTGTTTTGCGGCTAATGGAACACGTTTTGCAGCTAACGCAACTGTTCAAGCTGGTCTAACTCAGGGCCAGATGTCTTACTGGAACGGAGCGGTTGAGAAAGCTGGAAGCAAGCTGCTCTGGACAAGTTACTTTGACCTACCTTCCACCACCTACTGCTACGACTACGCAACAAGTGCGGCTTGTGCTGGCTGGGCAGCTTCAACCTTCAAGATTTCTGGTGTTGGTCAATTCAACACAGGTTCATGGCGTATCTACACACTAAAGACTGATCCACTTAGCGATAACTGTATGTGGACTAACGGTGACCTTGCTCAAGGTATTAAGCAGTTCACAATTTCAACCGCTCAGCCAGGCTGTGCTATCAAAGTTGACACCGTTTCTTATCCACAAAGTGCCGTTCAACCGAGACTTACCTGCGAGGTCGGAGACGTCTCCTATGACAAATTCACTATTGGTGGAGCAACTGCAGGGGTTGACTACTCAACAGCGAGTTTGACTGTTGTCAAAGCAAATGGCGATGTTGCTGTTTCCGGAGGTAAGACGTGGTCTAATTTGCCATTCAATGCTTCAGGTTTCGTGGATCTCAGCACACTTTCTTTTGCAGATGTCGGATTGGGTTCTTCGTTCAAGGTTGCTTATGCCAACCGAACCACTAACAACCCAACGACTGGCACCTTGACTATGAAGAGCGAATCAGCTCAGTTGTGTCTAGAAGTAACCACGAACGTGGCGTGTCCAAACACGACTCAAATTACCAACTTGCCTACCCAAGTGACATCTTTCTCAGCAACAGCTGCAACCATTTCATCAACAGGTGGCCGTATCGATTACAACGTAACTTCGGATAACCTCTCAATTGCTCCACCGACTGTTCCTTCTGCATGTGGTTTCCAATTACGAGGTATTGTGGCCCATTCGGTCCAGACCAACGCATTCCCATCAACCATTAAGCCTCTAGAAGGAGCTGTCGCAACTCTTCATGACTCAGCTGGAGTGGCGATCATTGATCCTGCTACGGGCAACCCTATTACTGCTACTTCGCAAGCAGATGGTACCTACACATTCGGTATCGTAAAGCCAGGTAGCTACAAGGTTAGCTTCGCTGACTTCCCAGCAACTAATGGTTTTAGTGCGGCTGAAGCTCACGCAGCATGGCTTGCACCATATGGTTACTTCACTGGTCAAGTAACTCAACCACTTGGAACAGCAAACTTCGCAAGCAATGCAATAAAGAGTGTCATGTCTCCAGTCGCTGTTACCGGAGGAGCTGCGGGAGCGGACATTGATGTCAGAGCTACCTACATAGTTCGTGCGATTGCAATTGACGATGCTCAATCAATTAAAGCAGGGGCTACAAGCAATACAATTTCTGTCTTAGCAAATGACTCGCCAACAAGTGGAAAGACATTTACCAATAACTCAATCAAGATCTGTGCTGCCGGGACTACAAC
>JBEDBW010000019.1:0-8346 GCA_041177045.1 Actinomycetota bacterium
CAAACAGCGATGAATACAGAAATGTCACAACCATTAGAGCAGTTCTAGCTGATGGAACAACATCTTCTGTTTCAGGAACAGTTATTGGGCCTAAGCTTCAGCAGAAGATCGTAAACATAAACGGCTATGACGTTGAACTCGCTATGGCAGAGCACCTAGTGATGATGGTCTATGCAGATAGACCAGGCATCGTTGCTGTTTATGGAAAAGCATTTGCTGAGAACAACATCAACATCGCAGCTATGCAGATTGCTAGAAACTCTAAGGGCGGTAAAGCTCTATCTGTAATCACCGTTGACTCTAAGGTCGATGCTGAAGTCCTAGAAGCAGTAAGGGTTGCTATTGAAGCCGATGTATTGAAGGCAATAGACCTAAAGCTTGACTAATGTCTCCTTATGGGGAGCTAGACTAGTGCTATCGAAAAGGGGGGAATGGTGAAAAAAACATTTTCAGTAGCAGTACTTAGCCTCACGCTAATAGCGGGTGGATCGCCTATTCTGCAGACAGAGGCAATTGTTAAGACTGTTGAGGTCGGAGAAGCCAGGGTGGAAATTGAGAGACTTGGTTCGCAAGTATCAATCCATGTAGAGGATATGCCTGATGGAGGCGAGCTAACAGTCATCAGAGGATCAGTCGAAGTAGAGGAAACTTCGGAGGGTGTGTTCAAAGACTTCCTACCCACAAACTCTTCACCCGGACTCTACACCCTTTCACTTGAGTCTCCAGTGACGTTGGACTCTGCCCTAGTGAATAAAGGGGTTATTGAGGTTCAAGAGTTAGGCTCATACGTAAATCTAGATGTCGTCAGCACGGTCATTCCTGTGGCAGCAAATGATTCACAGGCGGCATTTGCCGCAACAGCGGTTCCCTCAAGGACAAGGTTTAGATATCAGACGTTTATTCCAGAACCTTTTGCTCCAGCACCAGAGGGGGCATGTGCACCCCTTTCGACAGAACAAACCATAGTCGTTGCAAAATTTCTTGGCGATGATAGGAGTTGGAACCCTGACTCAGAGTCGTACAAGACTCGAACAGATGTGGTTGTTGATTGGGGTGCTGGAGGAACTATCTCACCCGAATTCTATGTTGGCGAAACAACACGAATCATGGACTTGTATTGGGTACCTTGGCCTATACCAGTTAACGTTGTTACCAAAAAGACAGCTAGTTCGGAAAGCATGAAGCTAGTGAGGGGCTCTATGTCATCAAGCTTCGTATCTTTTCGCATCTCCAGTGAAGTCACTAATCCTCTTTGCGCAGACTTCATGACTAAGGGAATCAGCTACAACTTTGCGTTTTATGTGCACAGAGAAGGCACATTTGTGGTTAAAGGAACAATGCTCAGAGTGCCAAATCATGAGCTATACACAAGAAATAACCTAGTTCCATATTGGAGAACTATTTTTCAAGTGCCCAACCAAGGCTTTCAATGCTTAGTTGAGTTTTCGTGGGACTGTGACCTATACAAATACGTCACTGGAGATTTAGTGCAATGAGTTTCATTAAGTACTCAATCACTTTCAAAATACTGCTTGTCGGCCTTGTTTTGGCAACGATCTTTGAACTCGGAATTCGAAGTGAGGGCCAAGGTAAAAGCTTTCCTGCAGTTCTGGTCGTTTGGTACAGCCAAATTGTAAGTACCATTCCCTTTACCCCGGGGAATACAGATTCTCTTGTTTGGGCTCTAACCAACGGCTTTTTCTTCTACGGGGCATTTCTTTGTTTGATCGTCATTCAGTTCTTCATTAGAAATGGCTATTTCGTGAAGGTTGATTGGAAGACAATTGTTGTGGTTCTCTTACTTACAGCTTTTTCTATCGCGACTATTTCGCACTATGTTGACATGTTTTTGAACCAAGAGCGAAAGTACTATTTTGAAAGAGACAGAGTATTCGCTACCTCAAAGAGCAAATGGGCATTCAACGCCTATGACCACTTCATCGCAATTGCAATGCTGATTCAGATTGCTCAGGCTTCAATAAATACAGGCCTAAAGAGAGTCTTCAAAAGACAGGTCGCGGCCTGAAGCAGCCCAACCATCTGTTCCACCAGCTACTGAAACTACGTCGTAGCCTTGGGTTTCTAGGTAATTAGCCACTATCATAGATCTTCCACCTGAACGACAGATGATGAAGATTCTTGCACCATCATCAAGTTTGTCTAGGTTGTCGCCAACCTCATTCATAGGAATGTGGTGAGCGTTAGGAACGTGTCCTTCTTGCCACTCATGGTCTTCTCTTACATCAAGAACAAAGCCACCACGGTCAATTACATCGGCTAGTTCATCTAGGGTTACTTCGGTTGCCATGAGGGCTCCTGTCTTTTCTTCTATATTAACTAAATCTGGTTGGGCTATTCTTGAAATACGAACTTGAAAGGGTTGAGATGAAGAAAGTTCAGGCTTCAGTAGCTGCACTTCTAGCCTTAGTTTTGCTAACCAGCTTGAGTGCCTGTGCACCGGCCAAACTCAGCATGGAGAACGTAACTGCCATTATTGATACTCGCTTAGCCGAGGAATACAACAAGTCCCACATGGTAGGGGCCATAAACATTGAAATGGAAAGTGGAGGCTTCAGTGCTGAAGCTTCTTCCCTTAAGAATGAGGGCACTATCTACATTTACGGTGAAACTGAAGAGCAGGTAATCCAAGCTGTCCTAGAGATGAGAGACCTAGGATTCAAGAGCGTCATAAACGTTGGCACATTTGCTGATGCTCAGAATGTTCTTCCATTGAAAGTCAACAAGTAATGGATTCAAGCACTTGGGATGAAAAGTATTCAACAGAAGAGTTCATCTATACCAAGGTAGAAAACAGATTTGTTGTTGAGTTCTGCAAAGATCTTGATGGAACAAACAAGAAAGCCATTGATCTAGCCGGTGGTGAAGGTAGAAACAGCGTTTGGTTAGCAAAACGTGGTTGGCAGGTTGAGAACATTGACTTCTCTCAAGTCGCTTTAGATAAATATCTGCAGTTTGCTGAAGAAGAAGGTGTTGCAGATAACTGTTTAGCAACCTGTTCTGATGGCCAGAACTTCATTCCTAAGCAAAGTCCAGTTGATCTTGCAGTAATTGCCTATCTTCAGATTCCTGAAGCTGACTTAGCTGAATCTATTCAAAGACTAAGTGGCCATGTGGCTCCTGGTGGAACATTGGTAGGCGTATGGCATTCAAGAGACAATCTTGCAGGTGGCTTCGGTGGTCCTAGGAACCCAGAGGTTCTGCCTAATGTTGAAACCATCAAAGCAGCTATGGCTGATACAGGCCTTGAGATTGAGGTTCTAGAGAACCGAGATGGGCAGATTCAGACTAAAGAAGGCCTAAAGCCTTCAGTTACCTTAGTTTTATTGGCTAAGAGACCCCTCTAGAGATACTGCTAACAAGTAAAGTTATAGAAAACGAGTAGGAATAATCTCAAGTGTCTAAGCAAATAAACATAGGTGTCATCGGTGGCGACGGTATTGGTCCTGAGGTCACAGCAGTAGCTCTCGAGGCTATGAACCTAGCTACTCGTGGTTCAGGGGTTGAGTTTGTAACTACTGAATATGACCTAGGTGCTAAGAGGTATCTAGCTACCGGTGAAATTCTTACCGAAAAAGACATGGAGTCTCTAAAGAGCCATGATGCCATCTTGCTAGGAGCAATTGGTGACCCAAGTGTTCCATCTGGTGTTCTAGAGCGTGGACTACTACTAAAACTTAGATTCAGCTTCGATCACTTCATCAACCTTCGCCCAACCAAGCTATACCCAGGTGTTATTAGCCCGTTGGCAGAACCAGGCAACATTGACTTTGTTGTTGTTCGTGAAGGCACCGAAGGTGCTTACGTTGGTAACGGTGGAGCTATTCGTGTTGGCACAGAAAACGAAGTAGCTAACGAAACTTCAGTGAACACCAAGTTCGGTGTTGAAAGAACTGTTAGATATGCATTTGAGTTAGCAGCTAACCGTGAGCGTAAGAAGCTAACCCTTGTTCACAAACACAACGTGTTGGTAAATGCAGGATGGCTATGGCAGAGAACTGTTGATGAAGTAGCTCAAGAATTCCCAGCAGTAACTGTTGATTACCAACACATTGATGCTGCAACCATCTTCATGGTTACTGACCCAGAAAGATTCGATGTGATTGTCACAGACAATCTGTTTGGTGATATTTTGACTGACCTTGCTGCTGCTATCGGTGGTGGCATTGGTATTGCTGCTTCAGGAAACATAAATCCAACTGGTGGATTCCCTTCAATGTTTGAACCAGTTCACGGATCTGCTCCTGATATTGCTGGTAAAGGTTTAGCTGATCCAACAGCAGCTGTTCTATCTGCAGCGATGTTGTTGGATTACCTAGGTAACCCTGTTGCTGCAGCAAGAATTGAAAGAGCTGTTGCTATTGATCTAGCTGCAAGGGGCGATAGCAAGAGAAGCACCGCTGAGATAGCCCAAAGTATTTTCGCCCAACTCTAGAAAGAGAAGACATGGAATTCAAGATCATCAAATCTGATCACCCAATGGCAGATGACAAGCGTGAAGCTCTTCTTGAAAACCCAGCGTTTGGTGTGAACTTCACAGACCACCAGGTAATCATCGAGTGGACTAAAGATGGCGGCTGGCAGAATGCCAGAGTTGAGCCTTATGGACCAATCATGATGGACCCATCAAGTGCTGTTCTTCACTACGGTCAAGAAATCTTTGAAGGTATCAAGGCTTACAGACACCAAGATGGTTCTATTCACACCTTTAGACCTGAAGCTAACGGAGCAAGATTACAAAAGTCTGCTCACCGCATGGCATTGCCTGAATTACCTATTGATCTATTCGTCGAGAGCCTAAGAGCTCTCATCTCGGTTGATGCAGCTTGGGTGCCAAAGCCAGTAAACGAAAAGACTCTCTACTTCAGACCTTTTGAGATTGCAGCAGAGAACTTCCTAGGTGTTAGAGCAGCTCAAAGAGCTGAGTACAGAGTTATTGCATCTCCAGTTGGTCCTTACTTCACAGGTGGACTAAAACCAGTTAGTATCTGGATCGCTTTAGATTCAGCAAGAGCAGGACGTTATGGAACTGGTGAAGCTAAGACCGGTGGAAACTATGCCGCTAGCTTGCTAGCTCAAGGTGAAGGCTATGAGAATGGCTGTTCTCAGGTGCTATTCCTAGATGCAGAGACCCACACCTACATCGAAGAACTAGGTGGCATGAACGTCTTCTTCGTCTACAAAGATGGTCACGTAGTGACTCCATCTCTTGATGGAACCATTCTTAGAGGTATCACTAGAGACTCAATAATTCAGCTACTCAAGGACAGAGACATTTCTGTTGAAGAAAGAGCAGTGACATTAGATGAAGTTCGTGAAGGCTATAACTCAGGTGAGATCACTGAAGTATTTGCTTGCGGAACTGCAGCCGTAATTACTCCAGTTGGTCAGTTCAAGTCAAGGCTTGGAAACATTGGCCCAGAAAACCCAGAACCAGGTGTTCTAACTACTTCACTTCGTGAAGAGCTAACTGGCATTCAATACGGTCTTATAGAAGACCGTCACAACTGGCTTGTAAAACTTAGCTAATGAGAATTGCAAAATTCATAGTTCAAGACAAGCTTTCTTGGGGTGTGGTGGATGGACCTGAAGTAGTTGTCTTCAGAGGTCACCCAATATTCCAGGGCTATGACACAACTGGGGAGAGAATTCCTCTAAAGGACGTTCAACTACTTCCACCAGTTCTACCAACCAGCAAGATTATTTGCATTGGTAAGAACTATGCAGATCATGCTGCGGAAATGGGTGGAGAGCTACCTACCGAGCCACTCATCTTTATCAAGCCACTGACCACTGTGATTGGTCCTGGCGAAGCAATTGTCTTGCCAAAGATATCTGAGCGAGTAGATCACGAAGGTGAACTAGCTATCGTTATTGGTCAAGTTGCTAAAGATGTTCCTGAAGATAAAGCACTGGATTATGTCTGGGGCTTCACTATCGCTAACGATGTGACAGCTAGAGACATTCAGAACAAAGATGGCCAGTGGACCAGAGCCAAGAGCTTTGATACCTTCTGCCCACTTGGCCCATGGGTTGAAACAGAGTTCGTAGTTGATGGTCAGCTACTAGAGACCCGTGTTGATGGAGAAGTTAGACAGCATGCGTCTGTAGACATGCTTATTCATAAGGTTCCTAAGATCATCCAGCATGTGTCTCAAGCAATGACTCTCATGCCGGGGGATGTAATTCTCACAGGCACTCCTGCTGGCATAGGCCAGATAGAGTCTGGTCAATCAGTTGAGATAAGCATTGAAGGCATCGGGACTCTAACTAACCCTGTCGCCTAGACGTAGAGCCAGCAGCTGGGGCCCTAGACTTCTATGAGGCCGGGTACTTATCCGCCACTCCATGCACATCTCCATAACCTAGACCTCTCTGGTCCACACCGCAGAAGTCACTGTAAGGGGTCATAACTTGACCCTCGTGAGTGTAGTGATCCAGGCCTAAAACATGCCCAAACTCGTGTGTAGCAACCGCCTTCAGATCAAACTTTTCCCCTGTGCAGCCAGTTACATCAAGACTCGCGTACCAATTTGTGTTTGAACTAAGAATTACAGATGAACGAGACGGACTGATTTGGATATTGAACAAAACATAGTATGTGGTACAGGTTCGAGCCAAAACATCAATTGGAAGGACTGCCCAACCAACCATGTCCTTTGAACCGGGCGACTTACACGCACCAAAGTTCGCTGAGGACTGATCATCGTTATAGGGAAGGGCTAGAGTGGTAAGCCCCATATATGTTGACTTAAACGATGTCGGGACCAAGGTGCTGTTGCACCTGTTAGCTCCTTTCGACCAAGTTGCAAATGCTTCCTTAATTCGAGGGAGAGAATTGGAGTCAGGTTGATCGGCA
Source organism: Actinomycetota bacterium (assembly GCA_041177045.1). Classification (GTDB taxonomy): domain Bacteria; phylum Actinomycetota; class Actinomycetes; order Actinomycetales; family Microbacteriaceae; genus Rhodoluna. The sequence goes on from JBEDBW010000019.1 coordinate 6,878, forward strand.
TACCTATACCACCACTCTGTTGGCTGATTCGGTGACCATGGAAATTTCTTGTTGTAGCTTGCTGATCCACAATTGCTGGAGCTGAGTCCGGGTATTTGATCAGAGGCTTCTAATTGGATTTCAGTGTTAGACCCCTCAGATTGCTCAAAGAAAGTGGTAACCGACCCAGCTTTATCAGTAGTGGCTCGAAATTTGGCCCAGTTGCCATCTTTGTATTCGACTATTTGCTCTAAAGCGCTACCTTTCTCTGGTTTTTCGACCCCAAGTCCCGAAATGTGTTTTAGCACGGTGCTTCCATCCATTTGACACTCGATTACCGGGCGACTTTGGTTTACATCTTCGCAATTGGGCCCAAGGGCTGAAGCGGCAATTAATGGCCCAGAACTGGCCCAAATCGTGGAAATCATTACTAATCCAGCAATTCGCATTTTATGTTTGTGTGCCATGTTTATTTCCCCTAAGTGATCTACCGATTGGTTCTGTTTGAATCTTATTCTATATAGATAGACTACAGTGGAAGTGGAGAGGAAACTATGAAGCCGATAAAAAGACTTACGAAACCAACCGAAGGAGTTTTGATGCTTTTGGCACAAACCGAAACAGGTATCTGGGGGCTAGAGATTTCCAAACTTCTTAAAATTCCCACTGGGACTGTGTACCCTATCCTAAGCAGGCTGCAAGAGCTGGGTTGGGTGGTTTCATACTGGGATAGCGATCACGACCGTGTTGGGCCTCGACGGAAATACTATCGGTTGACTGAATCAGCCTTGGTCGAATGCTCTAGATTGCTCCGTGCCTCCGAACAAAATGCAAAGGTTTCGAAAAAAGTAAGGGTACAGCATGTCTAACTTTTTTATACGTCTACTAAGTTTGTGCTTTAGCCGAGGAGAAGCACGGCTAGATTTTTTGGAAACTACAAAATCAGACCTATTCCATTCCGCTCGACTGGGGATAGGAAAGAGTCAAATATATGTTGGGGCTATCGCACAATCAGCTCGAGCTTTCGCATCACATCCAATGTCGGCTGGAATTGCCGTAACACTCTCAGGAACTTACCTCTATGCAATTTCCGGGCTCGGAAACAGCGCTTTATATTTCTTGACTTCCACACTACCTATACTTGCGTTCGGATATTCTGCATATCTCGCTTTATCTAAATTAAGGGCGTTACCCCTTGGATCGCTTATGCTGCTTCAAGCTGTTGCAATTTCGACCCTACAACTTTTATTTACACAGGAACAGACTTCAGTGTGTTCTGACTGCGAAGTTAGTTCAAACCAGTTTATGAGTCTAGGATATGGCCCTATTGCAGCTCTGGTTTTGGGTTTTCTCCTTGTGATATCTTTGACTAGTTGGATTGTTGTGCTTGGCTTTTGCTTTAAGGTAGGCAACCAAACAATTGCTTCTGTTCTTTTTGTGTCAGCGTTTACTCATTGGGCTCTTTTGGTTCCCAGCCTGTTTAATACTCA
>JBEDBW010000020.1:0-8139 GCA_041177045.1 Actinomycetota bacterium
GGCTCATTTAACTTCATCTTCTCAGTCAGTAAACCCTTGGCTCTATCGACTAGTTTTCTCGTCTCTAACTTCTCGTTCATCTCATCTAGTTCATTGGCAGCTGTTGACATTCTCTCGTGCAATGAAAGGGCAATCCTTAAAGCAGGAATTAAGTTACTTGGATTAAAGGGTTTGACTACATAGCTATATACCCCAGCTTCACTTGCTCGCTCAACTAACTCTGGTGAACTGAAAGCGGTAAGAAGCACAACTGGCAATTTGTGTTCCTTCAGGATTTCCGCGGCTTGAAGCCCGTCAGTTCCTGGCATCTTGATGTCCATAAGAACAAGCTGTGGCTTTAGCTCGAGGGCTAATCTAACTGCCTCTGCCCCATCGCCAGCTTGACCAATTACATCAAATCCAGATTCTTTCAAGGTCTCGACGATATCCAAGCGGATAATTGCCTCGTCCTCAGCAACGATAACGCTTGGCCGGACGAGTTCATTCATACGTCTAGGTTACTCCCGACAAACAGAATTCTTAGGAATGGTTTAGACTTTTTATCGTTACTTGCCGAAGTGGCGAAATGGCAGACGCGGAGCACTCAAAATGCTTTGCTCGAAAGGGCGTGTGGGTTCGACTCCCACCTTCGGCACCAAATAAGAAAACCCCCAAAATAAATTGGGGGTTTTTCTCTATCTGGCGTAAGCCGGAGCTGCTCCATTGATTGCATCGCCAACACGATGAACTCTGAGAGAGTTCGTTGAGCCTGGAATCCCAGGAGGTGAACCAGCTACGACAACAACTTCATCGCCGATCTTTGCTATGCCTTTGCCAAGTAAGATTTCATCGACCTGGTGCATCATTTCATCGGTATGAGTGACTTCTTGCACCAAGTGCACGTTAGATCCCCAAACTAGAGATAGACGGCGCTGGGTCTCTTCTGAAGGTGTGAAGGCAATCGTTGGAATCTCGTGACGCAGACGAGAAACACGTCGAAGAGAATCTCCGCTTTCAGTAAAGACACAGATGAACTTAGAACCTAGAAGTTCTGCAATCTCGGCTGCAGCTAATGTAACCGCTCCACCATGAGTGTGTGGCTTTGTACCAAGAGGTGGAATTCGGCTCAATCCGTTATCTTCTGTTGATTCAATGATGCTTGCCATAGCTGCAACAGTCTCAACTGGGAATTCACCAACAGATGTTTCTCCAGAAAGCATTAGGCAATCTGCACCGTCAAGTACAGCATTGGCCACATCGCTTGCTTCAGCTCTAGTTGGTCTAGAAGCGGTGATCATTGACTCAAGCATTTGAGTGGCAACGATTACTGGCTTAGCCCATCTTCTAGAAAGTTCAATAGCACGCTTCTGCACGAGAGGAACCTGCCAGAACGGAAGTTCAACACCTAGATCTCCACGGGCGACCATGACACCGTCGAATGCATCGATGATCTCTTCAAGAGCTTCAACAGCCTGAGGCTTTTCAATCTTTGCAATAACCGGAAGGAACTTACCTTCTTCTTTCATGATTTCGTGGACACGAACGATGTCTGAGGCATTTCTAACAAAAGACAATGCAATCATGTCGACACCGAGGCGAATACCCCAGCGAAAGATCGTCTTCATCCTTCTCGCTTAGTGCTGGAACGTTTACTGCAACTCCTGGAAGGTTAATTCCCTTGTTGTTGCTAATTACACCAGCCACTTCAACAACAGTGGTTACAGACTTGTCATCAACAGCAGTCGCTCGTAGACCAACTTTTCCGTCGTCAATTAGTAGAACGTCTCCTACCTTAACGTCACCAGGCAAACCCTTGAAGGTAGTTGAACAAATGTTTACATCACCCTGGATGTCCTCAATAGTGATTGTGAAGGTGGCACCTTTGACTAGCGTCACAGGACCATCAGCAAATCTTCCCAAACGGATCTTTGGGCCTTGAAGGTCAACAAAGATGCCGATTGGCTTGTTCAAGTCAGCCGCAACCTTGCGTACTAGATTGTAGACACCTTCGTGCACCTCGTAGCTTCCATGGCTCAGGTTCATACGAGCTACATCTACACCCGCTTCAACAATTGCTCTAATTGATTCATAGGTTGAAACTGCTGGGCCTAGGGTCGCAATGATTTTCGCGCGTCTCATATTTTCCTTTTTGTTATTGCTTTATCGTTACAAGCCTACCGAAGGGTTAGGCGTGAATTCCTGTGTCGGTCGGTTTGACTGGTGCCGGAAGAGAAGTTGATCCTTCTAGGTACTCATCAATTGCAGCTGCTGCTGCTCTTCCCTCAGCAATTGCCCAAACAATCAGGCTTGCTCCCCTGCCAGCATCTCCAGCAACGAACACGCCATCAATGTTGGTTGCGTATTTTTGGTTTCTAGCCAGGTTGGACTTTTCATCTGTTTCAACCGAGGTGGAATCAACAGAAATGTTTGACTCGGGACCTGTAAAGCCAAGTGCCAGCAGGACTAGATCCGCCTCAATGATGGTCTCTGTTCCTGACTTTGGAACTCTTCTACCGTCAATAAATTCTGTTTCCGCAACTTCAATACCTGTGACTTTTCCGTTCTCTCCGACAAAGCGAACTGTGTTGGCTAGATATTTGCGCTCACCAAACTCTTCGTGTGCGCTAGCTACTTCAAAGAGGTTAGGGAAGGTAGGCCACGGCTGGTTTTCAGATCTCTCAGCTGGAGGTTGATTGCCGATTGCAAGCGTGGTTACAGACACAGCGCCTTGACGTGTGGCAGTTCCCAAGCAGTCTGCTCCAGTGTCACCGCCACCCAGGATGATTACCTTCTTGCCTGTGGCGAGTGTTTGGTTCTCAACTTCGAGTCCTGAGACCACCTTGTTGGCCTGAGTTAGGTAATCCATTGCAAAGTGAACACCATCAAGATCTCGACCTTCAACGTCAAGATCTCTAGGTCTAGGAGCTCCAGTAGCTACTAGGACAGCTTCGTATCTTCTGAAAAGGTCGTCCCAGCTGATGTCGGTTCCAATAGAAACACCAGTTCTAAATCTCGTACCTTCCGCTTCCATCTGCTCCAAGCGGCGATCAATGTGATACTTCTCCATCTTGAAATCAGGAATACCGTAGCGAAGTAGTCCGCCGATTTGATCATCTTTTTCATAAACGGCGACTGTGTGACCAGCTCTTGTTAGTTGTTGAGCAGCCGCCAAACCAGCAGGACCAGAACCAACAATCGCGACAGTCTTACCAGTCATACGTTCTGGTGCGTGAGCTTCTACCCAACCCTTGTCGAACGCTTGCTCAATGATTGAAGCTTCAATCTCTTTAATTGTTACAGCTGGTTGGTTTATGCCAAGAACGCATGAACTCTCGCAAGGAGCAGGACAAAGCTTTCCGGTGAATTCTGGGAAGTTGTTAGTTGCATGCAGACGTTCAATTGCTGATTTACCATCTTGACGCCAGGTTAGATCATTCCATTCTGGAATCAGATTCCCCAGTGGACATCCGTGGTGGCAGAACGCAATACCGCAATCCATGCATCTTCCAGCTTGGTTCTTCAAGACCGCAGGATCAGTAGGCTCGTAGACCTCTTTCCAGTCCTTGATACGAACTTCGATGAGTCTTCTCTTTGCTGTCTCTCGCTCAGTTACTTTTAGAAAGCCTCTAGGATCTCCCATTGACGCTCACCTCCAAGATTCTCTTCCAAACTTCGCTTCCATCAAGATCTTCACCGTTGAGAGTTGCAGCTGCCTGAATCTTCTTCACGTTCGCATAGTCTCTTGGCAAAACCTTGGTGAAATGCTTTTGTGCCTCACTGAAACTTTCTAGCAATGTGGAAGCTAGCTTCGAACCTGTCTCAAGCAAGTGTCTCTCAAGAAGAGCTTCAACTGCAGCAGCATCAACGTCATCAAGAGGAAGGAGATCAATTTCTCCGTCAGTCAACGCGCTGTGATTCACAAGATCAGCTCGCAGTTTGTATACGTAGGCAACTCCACCAGACATACCCGCGGCAAAGTTCTTGCCAGTTCTACCTAGAATCAGAGCAGTTCCGCCAGTCATGTACTCAAGACCGTGATCTCCCACACCTTCAACTACAGCTGTTGCACCAGAGTTTCTTACCAGGAATCTTTCTCCAACAATTCCACTCAAGAACATACTTCCGCTAGTCGCACCATACCCAATGACGTTTCCAGCGATTACGTTCTGATCAGCTGGGAATACAGAACTCTCTGATGGCTTCACAACAATCAGACCACCAGACAAACCTTTTCCGACGTAGTCGTTAGAGTCTCCAGAAATTGTCAATTTGATTCCGCTAGGAATGAAAGCACCAAAAGATTGACCAGCTGAACCAGATACGCGAATGTCAATTGTTGCTTCAGCTAGTCCAGCAGCCCCATATCTCTTGGTAACTTCATGCCCAAGCATGGTTCCAACTGCTTGAGCTGTGTTGTTGATTGGAAGATCAATGATTACCTGCTGAGCGTCTTCGAGTGCTGAAGTGCTTAACTTGATTAGCTGGTGGTCGAAGTGCTTCTCCAACTCGTGGTCTTGGTAAGTGAATCGACGAAGTGGTCCTGTGTTTGGCTTAGGTGCAGACAAAATCGGAGTCAGGTCTAACCCGTCAGCTTTCCAGTGACTAATCGCTCTGTTGGCATCCAGTAGTTCACTATGACCGATGGCTTCATCTAAAGATCTGAATCCTAGAGCAGCTAGATACTCTCTTACCTCTTCAGCCAAGAACATGAAGAAGTTAACTACGTGCTCAGCTTGTCCTGTGAACCTAGCTCTCAGGTCAGGGTTCTGTGTAGCCACACCAACGGGACAGGTGTCTAGATGACATACGCGCATCATTACACAACCTGAAACAACTAGTGGTGCAGTGGCAAAACCAAACTCTTCAGCTCCGAGTAGAGCTGCAATTACTACGTCTCGTCCGGTCTTCATTTGTCCATCAACTTGGACAGAGACTCTATCTCTTAGACCATTGACCATAAGTGTCTGTTGAGTTTCAGCAAGACCTAGTTCCCAAGGTGTTCCGGCGTGCTTCAAAGAGTTCAGTGGAGAAGCACCTGTACCACCATCGTGACCAGAAACTAGAATCACATCGGCCTTAGCTTTAGCAACACCTGCAGCTACAGTTCCGATACCAACCTGGCTAACAAGCTTCACATGCACTCTTGCGCTTGAGTTAGCTCGCTTTAGATCGAATATAAGTTGCTTTAGATCTTCAATCGAATAAATGTCGTGATGAGGTGGTGGAGAAATAAGACCAACTCCAGGAGTTGAATGTCGTATGTTTGCAATCCACGGATAAACCTTGTTTGGCGGTAGTTGTCCACCTTCCCCAGGTTTAGCTCCCTGAGCCATCTTGATCTGAATATCGTCTGCATGAGTTAGATACATGCTTGTAACACCAAAGCGACCAGAGGCTACTTGCTTGATAGCGCTTCGTCGAGCTGGGTCTAGAAGTCGACCAACTTCTTCTCCACCTTCACCGGTGTTTGACTTGGCACCGATCATGTTCATAGCAATTGCTAGTGTTTCGTGGGCTTCAGGTGAGATAGAACCATATGACATTGCTCCTGTTGAGAATCTCTTTACGATTTCAGTTGCTGGCTCCACTTCACTGATTGGGACAGCAGGTCTCACACCTTCTCTAAGAAGGAAAAGTCCTCTAAGAGTCATTAGCTGCTCAGCTTGATCATCAATGAGCTTTGTGTACTGCCTAAAGATGTCGAAACGCTTAGTCTTAGTCGCGTGCTGCAACTTGAAGATTGTCTCTGGGTTGAAAAGATGCGGTGGGCCTTCTCTACGCCATTGATACTCGCCACCAACTTCTAATTGCTCATGTGGCCTGATAGCTCGTTCAATTGGATATGCACTTGAGTGACGAGTAGTAATCTCTTCAACGATTACCTCGATTCCGATACCGCCTAGCTGGCTTGTAGTTCCAGTGAAGTAGGCATCAACAAATTCTTGACTCAATCCAATGGCTTCGAAACACTGAGCTCCTGAGTAAGAGGAAACAGTTGAGATACCCATCTTCGACATGATCTTAAGTACACCTTTACCAAGGCCCTTGATTATGTTCTTTGTTGCCTGCTCGATAGTCACACCCTGAATAGTTCCATTGCGAACCATAAGTTCTACAGATTCGATTGCAAGGTATGGGTTTATAGCTGCAGCTCCGTAGCCAATCAAAGCAGCGACGTGATGCACTTCTCTCACATCACCTGCTTCAACAACCAGACCAACCTTGGTTCTGTTACCTGTTCGAATCAGATGATGGTGAACAGCTGAAGTTAGAAGTAAGGAAGGGATCGGAGCAAGTTCCCTGTTGCTGTCTCGGTCAGAAACAACCACGAATCTACAACCATCAGCTACAGCATCATCTAGTTCACTGCAGATGTCCTTGAGTCTTTGAACAAGAGCTTCAGCTCCCTCATCCACTCTGAAAAGACCCTTTACAATGTGTGATTTTCCGATACCGGAATCTTCTGCGAACTTGATCTTTGAAATTTCATCATTTGTGAGTACTGGGAAATCGAGAATAACCATCTGGGCATGCTCAGGTGTTGCAGAGAGCAGGTTCTGCTCAGGACCAATTCCAACTCCTAGAGAGGTAACAATCTCTTCTCGGATGCTATCTAGAGGAGGGTTTGTAACCTGAGCGAACTGTTGAACAAAGTAATCAAACAGCAGTCTTGGTCTGTCGCTCAGAGCTGCGATTGGTGTGTCGGAACCCATTGCACCTAGAGGTTCTGCCCCAGCTTTAGCAATTGGCGCTACAAGGATTCTGAGGTCTTCCTCTGTGTAACCGAAGGTTCTCTGACGTCTGCCAACAGAACTCTTTGTATAGGCAACGTGCTCACGCTCAGGAAGATCCTTCAGGTTAATGCGGTTCTCTTCAAGCCACTTACCCCACGGTTCAGCGGCAGCGATTTCTGCTTTGATTTCCGAGTCATCAATGAGGCGACCAGTTGCAGTGTCAGCCAAGAACATACGACCTGGCTGCAGTCTTCCCTTACGAACGATGCGACTAGGTTCGATGTCAACAACACCAATTTCTGAAGCTAAGACAACAAGACCATCTTCGGTGACGATGTATCTTCCTGGACGAAGACCATTACGGTCAAGAGTTGCTCCGACCAGGTTGCCATCAGTGAATATAACAGCAGCTGGTCCATCCCATGGTTCCATCAGCATTGAGTGATACTCATAGAAATCTCTTAGTTGAGGATCCATGTCAGTCTGCTTTTCCCAAGCTTCAGGAATCATCATCATCATTGCGTGAGGTAATGAACGTCCTGACTGAACAAGAAGTTCAAGCACTTCATCAAAGGAGGCTGAGTCGCTACCACCAGGAGTAATGATTGGCTTCAGCTGATCAATGTCCTTAAGAGCTGGAGATTCAAGACGAGACTCTCTTGCCTTCATCCAGTTTCTGTTTCCCTTGACTGTGTTGATCTCACCATTGTGAGCAATCATTCTGAATGGATGTGCGAGCGGCCAAGAAGGGAAAGTGTTGGTTGAGAATCTAGAGTGCACAAGAGCCAACTTCGATTCGAACTTCTCATCACTTAGGTCAGGAAAGAACGGTTCAAGCTGAAGGGTTGTGACCATTCCCTTATAAACAATTGTCTTCGCAGAAAGAGAAGGGTGATAAACAGATAGTTCTCGTTCTGATCTCTTCCTTAGGAAGTAAAGCTCACGTTCTAACTCTTCTTCGCTCAGCTTCTTTTCCGAAGAGACAAACACCTGAACAATCTGAGGCATAGCCGCTCTTGCAAGATCACCCAGTACGTCTGGTCTAGTAGGCACGATTCTGAAACCTAGAAGCTTCAATCCCCTGTCGGTGGCCAATTTCGCAAAAGACGCTTCAAAGCTTCTGTAGTCATCTTCAATGTCCAGAAAAACTAATCCTGCACCGTACGAACCTTGAGTTGGTAGTTCGAAATCAACAACAGATCTAAAGAAGCTGTCAGGAATTTGAGTGATTATTCCAGCACCGTCTCCGGTACCAGCATCCGAGCCCACGGCTCCACGGTGTTCTAGATTACGAAGGGCATTAAGAGCGGTCTCAATGATGTCGTGACCTGGTGTTCCTCGCAAAGTAGCGACCATGGCCAAACCACAGGCATCTTTATCGCGGGCAGGGTCGTATAAGCCTGTTGCAGCAGGAGCGGTGTTAAAC
>JBEDBW010000021.1:0-8003 GCA_041177045.1 Actinomycetota bacterium
ACTCTCTCGGTGTAGAGACCAAGCTCTGAAATGCTGTCGATAAGGACCTGCTCAAGCCAACGGACATATCCAACAACATCAATAGGTTCTGGCAATCTCATGATTGGATAACCGACTAGTTGACCTGGGCCGTGCCAAGTAATCTTGCCACCACGATCAACATCGATAACCGGAGTGCCATCCAAAGGACGTTCTTCATCTTCAGTTCTCTTGCCAGCTGTGTAAACACCATCGTGTTCTAGAAGCAGGACGGTGTTGGGTCTTTCTCCGCTAACAACCTGTGCATGAACTTCTCTTTGGATGTCCCAAGCTCTTTGATAATCGACAAAATCAGGTGCTAGACCTAGGACTTCGAAGATTGGCATGTCTCAATTCTAAATCCCATCCACAGGACCCAAATACCTCTAGATACCCACAACTAGCACCTCAGAAGGCTCAACAGACAGGCCGCTAGTTGAAGATTGAGCATGCTCTTCTCCTCTCAGCCAGCACTTAGACATTTCGCTGTTTTGAGCCTTGAGAAGAGGCGAAGATATGGAACCATCTGGCTGGTCAAAGACAGACGAGGTTTAGGGGAGAACCAGCATCTCCTGGTGCCAAGTAAGGCCAAAGCTTGGCCATTGTTGCTCAGTGCGCTGACTCAGCTTGATGCGAGCCCCGTGCGGTTGCGAAATGGCAAAGTAGCCCTGTTGGTGGGTAGTAACGATTTACGTTCCATTCACGAATCGATAACTAGGTCCAAGAAAACTAACGCTCAAACGCTTAATGCCTTTTCAGGATTTGAATCAGCTGCTTCGATTAGCAAAAGAAAACCACTTCTTGCCATTCTGGTAATGGCCGCGATAGTGGCGTTTGTCTCGGTTGTGCCAAAACCTGTTGTTGCGGACGTTTCAGTAATTGAGGTAACCCAGAAGCCCAAACCCACTCTTAAATGTGGATTGCCAATCCAAATGGATCAGCAACTAGTAGGAGTAATAGCAAAGTCAAAGTCAGTCAAAATCGGAGGCTTTCAATACAAGATTGCGAGTGCCCAAAAACTAGGCGGATTGATTCAACTCAAACTTAAACGAAAGTGTGATCAGAAATACTTCAGGGTAGATGCTTGGTCACAAAGTAACCAAGTCACTATTTCTAAGGTTTATTAGAAACCGAAGTTAGCCTGGAAGTTAGCTTCTTCTAGTCTCGCCTTGACTTCAACCAAGAATCTGCTTGCATCTGCACCATCTATGATTCTGTGGTCGTAGGAAAGAGCTAGGTAAACCATGCTTCTGATTGCGATGCTGTCCTGACCATTTTCATCTGTCACAACTACTGGACGCTTAGAAACAACACCTGTTCCAAGAATTGCTGACTGAGGCAAGAAGACAACAGGAGTGTCAAACAGAGCACCTCTAGAACCTGTGTTGGTCAAGGTGAATGTTCCACCTGAAAGCTCGTCTGGCTTCAACTTGTTCTCACGAGTTCTAGCAGCCATGTCAGCAATCTGCTGAGCAATAACACCCAGGCTCAGTGATGCAGCATCACGAATAACTGGAGTTAGCAAACCACGCTCGGTGTCAACAGCAAAGCTGATGTTTTCTGTTGCGTGGTAAACAATGTTTTCGCCATCGATTGCAGCGTTGATCTTCGGGTTAGTGCGCAAAGCTTCTGCTGCTGCCAGGAAGAAGAAAGGCATGAAGTTCAACTTCACTCCAGTCTTCGCTGTGAACTCTGCCTGAACCTTTGAACGAAGTTGAGCAATCTTTGTTACATCAACTTCAACAACTGTTGTTAGCTGAGCACTAGAAACCATAGAAGCAACCGCACGCTCACCAAGAACCTTACGAAGTCTTGACATTGGTTCAACAGTTCCACGAAGAGCAGAAGGTGCTGCTGTGAAAGCAGGAGCTGCAGGAGCTGATGATGCACCGCTAGCTGCAGTTAGAACATCTTCGCGACGAATTCTTCCGCCAACACCGGTTCCTGAAACAGCTGCAAGGTTTACACCAGATTCAGCTGCAAGTTTTCTAACTAGTGGAGTTACGTAGCTTGGATCAGTGTTTGTTGTTGCCGGAGCAACTGGGGTGGAGACCTGAGGAGTAAATACTGGCATAGAGACAGGCGGTGCAACTGGAGCTTGAACGACAGGTGCAACTGCTACTGGTGGGGTGACAACTGGGGCTGCAACTACTGGTGCCACAACAGGAGCTTCAACTACTGGAGCTACTGGTGCTGCTACTGGTGCCTCGACTACTGGTGGGGCAGAAGCTGCCGGAGCGCTTGAAGCTACGCCATCTCCGATGATTGCAAGTACTGCACCAACTAGTGCAACTTCATCTTCTTGAACGAGGATCTGCTGAAGCACACCAGCTACGGGTGAAGGAATCTCGGTGTCAACCTTGTCGGTTGATACTTCAACTAGGGCTTCGTCGATAGCAACGGTGTCGCCGACCTTCTTCAACCATCTTGTGATGGTTCCTTCGGTGACGCTTTCACCTAGTGCTGGAAGTTTAACTTCGCTCATTCTTTACTCCTTGTGGGCAATCTCTAGTTTAGGCGTGTGCGTGAAGTGGTTTACCAGCAAGTGCCATGTGGGCCTCACCGATAGCTTCGTTCATTGTTGGGTGGGCGTGAACAAGTGATGCAACCTCTTCAGGGAATGCTTCCCAGTTGACGATGAGCTGTGCTTCACCAATCTGTTCACCAACGCGTGAGCCAATCATATGGATACCAATGATTGGACCGTTGTTGCGTCTAATAAGTTTTATAAATCCTGCGGTACCAAGAATCTGGCTCTTACCGTTACCACCGAGGTTGTATTCGTAAACAGAAATGTTGTCCTGTCCATATGTCTCTGCAGCCTTAGCTTCAGTAAGACCAACTGATGCAATCTCTGGCTCTGAGTATGTGACCTTAGGAATTCCAAGTTCATCGATTGGTGCAGGACGAAGACCTGAAATTTCTTCAGCAATGAAGATTCCCTGCTGGAAGCCTCTGTGTGCAAGCTGTAGTCCAGGAACGATATCTCCAGCTGCGTAAACACCAGGAACAGAGGTCTCTAGTCTTTCGTTGGTTAGAACATAACCGCGATCCATCTTTACGCCGTGCTCTTCGTATCCGAAACCTGCTGTGTTTGGTCCACGCCCAACAGCTACAAGCATTAGCTCTGCGTCAAAAGTCTCACCGTTTTCAAGAGTCGCAACAACACCTGTTGCACTTTGCTGAACTCCCTGGAAACGAACACCAGTCTTAAAGTTGATTCCACGCTTGCGGAATGCTCTCTCCATTGCCTTGCTCACAGAAGCATCTTCATTAGGAACAAGAGTAGGTAGACCTTCGATGATGGTTACATCTGTTCCGAACGATCTCCAGATAGATGCAAACTCAACACCAATAACTCCACCACCGAGAACAATTACCTTGCTTGGAACGAAGTCAAGTTGAAGAGCGTGCTCAGAAGTAATTACTCGTCCACCGATCTCTAGACCAGGAAGAGTCCTGCTGTATGAACCAGTTGCAAGTACAACGTTCTTACCTGTGTATAGATCTCCGTTTACTGAAATAGTTTTTGGAGCAACAAGACTTCCTTCACCAGATACAACGGTGATTTCCTTTGCAGAAACCAAACCGGTTAGACCCTTGAACAAACGATCCACAATGCCATCGCGATACTTGTTGACCTGAGGCATGTCGATACCTTGGAATGTAGCCTGAACGCCAACAGCTCCTGCGTCACGAGTTACATCAGCAACTTCAGCAGAGTGAAGAAGTGCTTTGGTTGGAATACAACCGCGGTGTAGACAGGTTCCACCTAGCTTGTCTCTTTCGATTAGAGCAACTGATAAACCTAGTTGTGAACTTCGAAGTGCGGCAGCATAGCCACCACTTCCGCCACCAAGGATTACGACGTCGAAATTATGCTCGGCCAATTTTGCTCCTCAAAGAGATTATTTACTGAAGGGTTCGTTATAAAGATTACTAGAAGACTATTTCTTCTGTTTAGTTGCCATTTGCTCGGCTACTGTGACCAGGGTTCTGACCATAGACCCAGTAGCTCCCTTGACTGCGTAGCCATAAGGAGCAAGGTCATTGTTGGCCGCTGTAGCAAAGTCCAAGTGTGCCCAGTTGAGGCGTTCCTTGCTCTTTGGCGATGCCAAGCCAACAAATTCTCTTAGGAATAAACCACCGACAAGCATGCTTCCGGCAGGATTCCCCAATCTACTGTTCACGAAGTCAGCGATATCTGACTTCAGAAGATCGAATAGCTCTTCGGCTAGGGGCATGTGCCAGACAAGTTCGCCAGCTGCACTTGCAGCCTTCTCGATAGCTGCCACAGCGTTATCTTCGCCCATCAGACCTGTGTATCTGTTTCCAAGTGCCACTCTTGCACCACCGGTCAATGTTGCTATATCGATCATTAGATCTGGCTTTAGTTCTGAAGCCAGAATCAGGCCATCGGCCATGACCAAACGGCCCTCGGCATCAGTGTTGATAACTTCCACGGTCTTGCCATTACGGAATGTAATGACATCGGTTGGGCGAGTGGCCGAACCTGAAGGCATGTTCTCGGCAATGCATAAAAATGCAGTTACTTTGATTGGTAAACCTAGTTTTGCAATCGCAAAAGTTGCCTGCGCAATTGTGGCCGCACCCGCCATGTCGTACTTCATTCCAAGTATTCCTAGAGGTGGCTTAAGTGAAATACCTCCGGTGTCAAAAGTAATTCCCTTACCTACAAGGGCAAGGTGAGCTTTAGCTTTTGCAGGGGAGTAGGTGATCTTCACAAGACGAGGACCGCGAACTGAACCTTGACCAACAGACAGGATTCCAGTGCACTTTTCTTTAGCAAGTTTCTTTTCATCCCAGATCTCAACTGTCACACCAGGAATCTTTGACTGAGACTTAACAATCTCTGCCATCTTCGCTGGATACAAATCATTTCCAGGGGCGTTAACTAGATCTCGGGTTTGGTTCAAAGCATCTGATAGAACTTTGATTCGGTCTAAGTCTGATTTCTGAACTGACTTAGAAGAAATTAGATTCACTGTCTTGAGTGTTGAAGGCTTCTGTTCACCAGACTTGTAGTGGTTGTAGCTGTACTGAACGATTGCAATACCTTCTAGCAATGCGATTGCGATCTCTGCAGAAGCTACTGGAATGTCAATGTTGATTGTCTTCACATCGTTGAATGCTCTACCGATAGCTCCACCAACTTCGCGAGCTTTTGAGTGAGACGTGATTCCAGCACCAATACCAATTAGTCCGACAACCTCTGATCCAACGCTCACTCTTGAAGTTGACTCATAAGCTCCTGAGACGGAAAGAGCCTTTAGTTTTAGGGACTTGAGTCCTGCGACCTTGTCTGCTGCTCCTTGGAGCTTGATGTCTTTTCCATCCAAACCCACAGCAAAGATAGACATTGAGTCTGCGGTTGATTTAGGTGAACTTGCTAATACTTTGTAAGAAATAGAGGTCATAAACTCCATGTTATCTAGGGAAAGTAGAATGAACCCATGGCACAGCCAAATTCTCTATTCACACTGGTCAACTCTGACGTTTTCGTTCCAGAGGGTCTCCACCTGTTTGCCTCAATCTCAGGCTTCACAGACGCTGGTTCAGCCATGCAACAGATCTCAGATCACATTCTTGGGAACTTGGAATACGAAACAATTGCAGTTTTCAACAATGATGAACTTCTGGACTATCGCTCAAGACGTCCGGTCATGTATTTCGAGCAGGATCACATTGAGGATTACCAGCCAGCAACTCTTTCTCTTCATTTAGTCAGGGATGAAGTTGGAACCCAGTTCCTCTTCCTAAACGGCTATGAACCTGACTTTAAGTGGGAAGCATTCGCACAGGCTATAGAGCAGTTGTTTGCACTGCTTGCTATTGAAGATTTGACTTGGCTACACGCCATTCCTTTCCCAATTCCTCACACAAAGCCTGTGGGAGTTACTGTTTCAGGAAATCAAAAAGAAGTCATAGCTGAATATTCAGAATGGAAGCCACGTACACAGGTGCCCGGCAACATCATGCACTTACTCGAATACAGACTTACCCAAGCAAACATTCCAAGCACCGGTTTCGTTTTGTTGATTCCGCACTACCTTTCAGACTCTGAATTCCCACAGGCTGCTGTTGCTGGTTTAGAGCTAATTAGTAGTCACCTAAATCTTGTATTCCCAACAGATGACATCCGTGATGAAGGTGATGCCTTCCTTCGAAGGATTACTGCTCAAATGGCTGAGAACCTGGATCTTGCTCGTATGGTTCAGGGTTTGGAAACTAGTTTCCAGAACGAACGTTCAGCGAATGGACTTGGTTCGGTCAAGCCTCGCGAGCGAGCCATCCCTGATGCCGATGAGATTGCAGCGGAACTTGAAGGCTATCTAGCGAGCCACCAGAAGAACAAACAGGAGAACGAAGAGGACCAAGACTGAAGCGTTCACCAGCGCTAGTTCTCTTAGTTGCAGGTCTGGCATATTTTTTAGCGGTAACCCAACGTTCATCCCTTGGAGTTGCAACCCTCACAGCAAGTGAGCGATTTGATACCAATGCTCAGCAGTTAGCCACACTCGCCGTATTCCAATTAGTTGTCTACGCAGCGATGCAGATCCCAGTTGGAATTCTTGTTGATCGATTCGGTGCCAAAGTACTTCTGGTTGTTGGTGCTGCAATCATGGCTGCGGGACAGCTAACCGTTGCTTTCGCACCAAGTCTTGAGTATGCGGTTGTAGGGCGAATGCTCGTTGGGCTTGGAGATAGCTTCACTTTTATCTCAATGATCAGAATGGTCAATGGTTGGTATTCAGGTGCAAAAGCCTCAAAAATTCAGCAGTATGTCTCAACAGCTGGACAAACCGGTCAGTTTTTCTCTGCAGTTCCTTTCTGGTTCATGCTCGAAAACCTTGGCTGGGAACCTGCTTTTTCGATCATGGCAGCTGCTTCTTTGTTAGTTGTTCTCTTACTTCTCGCTTTCACATCAAATGAGGTTGAAGAAGGCAAAAAGAAGACTCATGCGGTGAACTCAGTGAAGCAAGCTTGGGGTCAACTGGTTGTGAATGTTCGAATTCCTGGAATCCGAATGTCCTTCTGGACTCATTTCACTACTCAACCAACCACAACATCGGTTGGCTTGTTGTGGGCTGTTCCTTATCTAGTCACTGCTCAGGGTCAAAAACTTGAATTTGTGGCGTTTATTCTCTCTGCGATGGTTGGTTTTGGGTTTATCACTGGCCCGATTATTGCTGAAATATGTGCCACAGCTCCACAACATAGAACGAAGCTCGTTTACTCAGTAGTAGGGCTAACTGTTCTAGCTTGGGTGGTCTTGTTGGCAATGCCTGGGAGCTCACCATCATGGCTATTGCTTGCCTGTTTTCTAGTCATATCCATTGGTGGACCTGCATCTATGGTTGCCTTCGACTTCTCTAAGGACTTTGTTCCTAAGCAAAGTCTGGGATCTGCTAATGGTTTTGCCAATGTTGGTGGTTTCCTAGCTACTTTGATCATGATGTACCTAACGGGACTCGTGATTGACCTGCTGTATGACCCAAATAGTGGCGTAGATCGCTACAACCTAGAGAGTTTCAGGTGGGGATTTGCATCTCAGTTCCTAGTTATCGCCATTGGGCTATTTTTCTTCACCAAAGAGAGCCGGAAAGCTCTGAAAACTTCGAAATTGGGAATAACTCAGAGATTTTGGTGGTTATAAGGCATAGAGACATCATTTGGCTCCGTTGAACCGTAAAGTCAAGGATAGGTGGCATAATTGGAGACAGACCCAGTCATTTCACCCGATTTGACATGGGTCTTCGTAATGCCCGATTTTTCGACACGGTCAACCCTTAAACACTGAAGGTTCACATGGCTTTAAAACCAGCTAAGACATCTGCCGCTTCGGCTAAGAAAACCGCCGCACCTACTAAAGGAAAAGCAATCAAACCTTCAGCAACCAAAGTTTCTGCAACAAAAGCCAAAGCAACCGCAACAAAAGCAAAGCCAGTCGCTAAGAAGCCTGC
>JBEDBW010000022.1:0-17917 GCA_041177045.1 Actinomycetota bacterium
GGTTAGCTCTATTTGTGTAAAGCCGTTGGAACTTTGGTTTATTCCCGTTTATGCGGAAAGAATTAGATCTGCAATTGTCAGCTCTGGTGCTCTGACTACTTCGAACTCAACTCTGCCTAGCTCTTGAGAAGTTAGGTGATAACCCTTACATCCTGAGCACTCATAGACGCGCTTCTGGTTGAAGGTGGTCCGACCCTGGGTCTGCATGTCTTCAGCAGCTCTGCTTCTGAAGAAACGTAGGTCGCGCTTAGCTTCCTTCATGTCACGGTAACGCTCTTTACTAGGGGTCTGTGTGCATCTAGCGTTGTGCTTGCTAGCTTGAGGCTTCTGGAACTTTTTTGCATTTTTGCTCATGAAAATCTCCTGACTAGATCGGTAATTGCTCTGGGAATAAGATGCTAGTCCTGACCACTGACATCGCTAGTTATTAGAACTATTTCAGGTTTGGATTTATTCCCGAGAGCTTGGAGTTCCCACACCATAGGGTGGGATTAGAGAACTCCGTATCAGTTCCCATCAGGGCTTTGACTCTTGAACTTATCCACAAATTGACTTAGTGTCTTTCATATCACTTCCAAAAGAGGAATTATTATGCCAATGGTTAACATCGAAGTCTCTCCAAAAATCGAAAAACTAGTCAGAAAGCTAGCCAAGAAGATTGATCGCGACGAGCAATCGCTCCTCGAGGATTTGCTTGTACGTGGCCTAGAAGAGTTTTATGAAGATCTTGAGGATTTGAAAGCTATCAAGCAATACATTGCTGACGGTGGACGCAACCAGAAAATGTATTCCATGGAAGATGTATTGCGTGAATTTGAACTTGAGGAGCTGGAGCTGGGCACTAAGCGCGCGAGCTCAAAAGCAACAACGAAAGATGCCAAGGTTAGTAGTGCAAGAAATCCAAGCCGAACTAAACCGAATAGTTGAAACAGGTAACCCTTATCCTCATTTATCTAAACTGACGGGCCAATGGGCGGGGCTTTACAAAATCCGATTTGGAATCTACAGGGCTCGAGTAGAAGTAGATGAAGAAAATAAGCGTTTGGTAGTCCTGAAGATGGGACCTCGACAAAATTTCTACAAAAACTAATTACTCAGGTAGAACTACAAAGGTCTCTAGAGTTCTATCGGCAGCAAAGGCAATTCTCACTCCACTATCTCTAGCTTCGAATAGGGCATCTAGAGCTTGCTGAGTAATTCTTTCGCCTGGAGATAACACTGGAACACCTGGTGGGTAAGGGCAGATCATCTCCGCTGATACTCGACCAACCGCTTTGTCTGCAGTTACTACCTCTTGCTTAGAGAAGAATGCATCTCTAGGGCTAACAACAACTTCGGGAACGATAGAGAACACTGCTGCCGTTGAAACAGATCTAGGTTCTCCCCTGTGTTTGTTGACTGACTCAATGATTCTGTTTACTAAATCTTCAATCAGTTCAGGTGTGTCAGCAAAGGTAATCATTGGAATGATTAGGTCTCTGTTAGCCATCTCAACATCGATGTTGGCATTTAGTAGATCTTGCTCAACTAGGTTTCCATCTGCTCCGGTCTTAGGAAGCAAGATAACCAGCTTGAGTGGATCAATGTATTCACCATCAATAACTTCAATGCCAGCAGCAACAAGTGTTGCTCTACCTTTTTCGGTTGCATCAATAATTGGGTCAATCAGGTCATAGCCGTGCTTTTCTAGAAGAGCACGAGAGGCATCAATGGATGCAAGGATTCTTCCAGACATTGAAGTTGTCTGGGTTGAATCAAATGCCTTGTTGAATCTATTGAGATCAACTAGACCTTCTCTGACTAATACAAAGCTTGCTTGAGACCAAGCTGGGAGAGTCTTGTGTGCTGAGGTGACAACAATGTCTGCACCTTCAGCAAGAGGATGCTGAGGTAGTTCTGGGTGGAAACCATAGTGAGCGGCCCAAGCTGCATCAACAACTAGTGGAACACCAAACTCATGGGACACCTTGGCAAGTCTTGGAATGTTAGACATGGTTCCAACGTATGAAGGTTCACCGATTAGAACTGCTTTAGCATCTGGATGTTGTTCTAGGGTTTCTCGCAACCTTGATGAAGGGAGGTACTCAGGTAAACCTGTAGCTGGGTTAATCTCTGGTCTTACCCAGACAGGAATTACTCCGGCATAAACCATTCCAACAAGAACTGATTTATGAAGGGTTCTAGAAACAATGACTTTGTCACCAGGACCAGCTACTGCCATAACAGCTGCGTGGTTAGAACCAGATGAACCATTAACTCCAAAGCGGCATAGGTCTGCTCCCCATAGATCAGCAGCTAGTTTCTCTGCTTCAAGGATTAGGGAAGGTGAGATTCGATATGGGTGATTGCCTGGCAGAACTGGAATGTCTCCATCAACGATGGGACCGGTTAGATTGGTGCGGCCTTTGTGGCCGGGGATTTGGAAAGGAGATCTATCTGTCTCCATGTCGCGTATCCACGCGTCTAGTAGAGGAGCTGTTGCTCTTAGCCCCATTGGATCTTTTGTATCTAGCAGTGTGGCTGCACCAAACGGTTCTGTTGGCAATATCCCAACCTTTCGATCTACATTCGCATTTCTACGAACTGCTAACGATGATGAAGGACCAGGATTTCTCCTGGTCCTTCAGCCTAACTTTCTTTAGTGAATGCTAGGTAAAACTTTTTAGAACTCTACTTTGGTGACGCTGGTGTCTAGTGGGATACCAGGGCCAAAGGTTGTTGCGATTGAAGCCTTCAATAGGTACTTACCCTTTGAAGATGAAGGCTTTAGTCTCAAGATTTCATCTAGAGCAACTGCTAGGTTCTCGCCAAGCTGTTCCTTAGTGAAAGAGATCTTTCCAATGATGAAGTGAAGGTTTGACTGCTTGTCAATGCGGAACTCAATCTTTCCACCCTTGATGTCAGTAACAGCCTTTGCTACATCTGGAGTAACAGTTCCAGTCTTAGGGTTTGGCATTAGGTTACGAGGACCTAGAACCTTACCTAGACGACCGACCTTACCCATAAGTTCAGGTGTTGATACTGCTGAGTCGAAGTCTGTCCAACCAGCTGCTACCTTCTCGATTAGCTCGTCGCCACCGACTTCATCTGCTCCGGCTTCACGAGCTGCATCTGCAGCTGCACCGGTTGCGAATACGATAACGCGTGCTGTCTTACCAGTACCGTGTGGCAAACCTACGGTTCCACGGATCATCTGGTCAGCCTTACGAGGGTCAACACCAAGCTTTACTGCAACTTCAACAGTTGCATCGAACTTAGATGTTCCAGTTTCTTTAACTGAGTTACTGCTTCTGCAGGTGTGTAGAACTTACCTTCAGTGATTTTCTGTGCTGCGGCAATATATGCCTTTGAGCGCTTAGCCATTCTGCTTTTCCTTCTTGTTTAGTTGGTCACAGTTGTGGTTGAACGAGTCGCGCGCGACTCTCCCACTTCCGTTTGTTTCTTTTGTTACTAGTAACCTTCGACGGTGATACCCATGCTGCGGGCAGTACCAGCGATGATCTTTGCAGCTGCTTCAACGTCGTTGGCGTTGAGGTCAGCCATCTTTGACTCGGCGATCTTTAGAACCTGTTCGCGAGTAAGTTTTGCTACCTTCACAGTGTGAGGGGTTGCTGAACCCTTAGCTACTCCAGCTGCCTTCTTGATTAGCTCAGCTGCTGGTGGAGTCTTCAGGATGAATGTGAATGAACGGTCTTCATACACAGTGATCTCAACAGGAACAACGTTTCCACGCTGGTCTGCAGTTGCATTGTTGTATGCAGTACAGAATTCCATGATGTTCACACCATGCTGACCTAGGGCAGGACCAATCGGTGGAGCTGGGTTAGCTGCTCCCGCTTGGATCTGCAACTTGATCATGCCGGTTACTTTTTTCTTCGGTGCCATTTGTTAGTTTCCTTTGGTTTTAGGTTTGTAAATCTTTAGACGAGAGCTGAGACCTGGTCGAAGGCAAGTTCAACAGGAGTTTCACGTTCGAACAATGAAACCAGAACAATAAGCTTGCCGCTTTCTGGTTTAATTTCGCTGATGGTTCCAGGTAGGCCCGCGAAAGAACCTTCCTTGATCATGATGCTTTCGCCAAGTTTGTAGTTGACGTTAACAGGGATTGACTTCTGCTTACCCTTAGCTCCACCCTTGACAGCTGCCTTAGCTGCTGCTTCTTCAGGTAGAACATAAAGAGTCTTCAACATGTCAAATGCTTCTTGTGGACGCAGTGGGCTTGGGTACTCGCTGTGGCCTACGAAGCCGGTAACAGCAGGTGTTCCACGAACTAGAGACCATGAGTCTTCGTTCATGTCCATGCGAACTAGAACATAACCAGGGATACGAACCTTGGTTACAAGCTTTCTCTGACCGTTCTTGATTTCAATGGACTCTTCCATTGGAACTTCGATCTGGTAGATGTTATCTCCACCAACGATTGAAAGCATACGGTTTTCAATGTTCTGCTTCACACGCTTCTCGTAACCTGCGTATGAGTGAATGATGAACCACTTACCTGGCTGCTCGCGAAGTTCCTTCTTGAATGCGGCGTATGGATCTTCATCTTCAACAACTGTTTCTTCAACAGCTGCATCGTGAATATCTGCAGCTGCTGCTGTTTCAGACTCAGCAGCAACCTCAACGTCAGTCTCAACGTGAAGAGCTAGCTCCTCAGCTGATGCTTCGTCAGCGTTGGTGTCATCAATGTAAGCAGGATCGGTTTCAGCGTAATCAGAAGATTCAACCTCTAGGTTGATTTCTTCTGGCTGGTTCTGCTCTGATTCGAAATCGGTCACGTGTTTCCTTAGTTAGTTGTTGCTAAAAATTACTTGGTGGTATCGAAGACTGTGTAAAGCCAGGCAACACCTGATCCAAACAAGAAATCAAAACCAAAGATGATAACCATAACTACAGTTACGAAACCTAGAACAACTCCGGTGTAGTTGCGAAGTTCTTCGAAAGTTGGTTTGTTAACCTTGCGTAGCTCTGCGATTACCTGCTGAATGAAAAGAATGATGCGACCGATAGGACCGCGTGCAGCTGCCTTATTGACATTTGACTTTTCTACTAAGTCTTCAGATGCCTGCTCTAGTTCTTCTGCCATTTCTCTTCTTTCAGTTAGTGCTGGTGTTACTTCTTCGACATCACAAATGTGAAGCCGTTTGCAGGGCAGACAGGACTCGAACCTGCAACCTGCGGTTTTGGAGACCGCTGCTCTACCAATTGAGCCACTGCCCTTTATTTCAGTGTGCTTCCTCGGCAAATAGACACACTAATAGATTGATATCTAAAATGATTAAATTTGCCAGATTAGGCTTGGGGCAGTTGTCAAACTACCTCTACCGAGTTTAGACCTGAAGCCCGCTAAATGCAAAGGGGATCTGGCCTCTTGCGTAGGTAATGCATATGCATTACCATATCGGCATGGATGAAAACGAACTTGAATCAAGTCTCACCGATCGCTACCAAACAACCGTTCCAGCAAGGATACGCAAACTCTTAGGTCTAAACAAGAGAGACAAGCTGGAGTGGATACTCGATGAGTCTGGGGGGATCCGTGTAGCAAAGAAAGAGGCCCCGGAAACCGAGCACTTTGACCCTATTTTTGACCAGTGGCTGGACTTTCTGGAGAAGGACATGCTTGAGCATCCCGAGCGTCTAATCCCACTAGACGACAAATGGTACGAAGATATGGTCTTCGAGTTATCAGGCGAGCGTGGGGTGGGCATACCTGGTTTCCCACCAACTCTGGCGGAATTCATAGCCCAGCCTTTGCCATTCGATATGGATGAAGCTTTGCCTGAGGATGAGGATCTGTAATTGACCACACCAAATTGGTTACTTCTGGCACACCCAGCTTTTCTGAGCCAGTTGGATGCGTCTAGGCTCAAAATAAATGCAGCTAAAGACAAGGCTGGGTCTGCCTTGCTTAGTAACTTTGCTGTCAAGAGACACTTTGCGCTCGTACGTCAAATTACGGAGAGAATTCCCCAGAATCCTTCCTCCACGGAATTTCGATTAGGGAATACTCTAGGCCCGAAATACAAACTTTGGTTTAGAGCTAAATTTCTTCAACAGTACAGAATCTTCTTTAGATACAGCAGCATGAGAAACATCCTTGTTTACGGCTGGGTCAATGACGAAAACACTTTGAGATCTTACGGTTCAAAAACGGACGCGTATGTGGTGTTCAAAAAAATGCTTGAGTCAGGCAAAGTTCCTAATAGCTGGGACGAACTAATCGCTGAATCGAAACGACCTAGCTAAATAGTTTTTGTAATCTCTGAATACCTTCGAGAAGTTGGGCATCACCTAGTGCGTAAGACAATCTCACATATCCAGAAGGTCCGAAGGCTTCACCTGGGACAAGAGCTACTTCAGCAGCATCAAGCATGTAGTCGCAAAGCTCGAGGCTAGTTTCAATCCTCTTACCGCCCCATTCTCTTCCAAGTAGTCCAGTGACATCTGAATAAACATAGAAAGCACCTTGAGGTGTTGGAGCAATCCAACCAGGAATCTTGTTTAGTTCAGCAACGGCAACTGTTCTTCTTCTATCAAAAGCATCGCGCATTGCTAGAACTTCATCCTGTGGGCCAGTAAGAGCAGCGATAGCCGCTCTCTGGCTGATGTTAGAGACGTTAGATGAAAGGTGTGACTGAAGGTTTCCCGCTGCCTTCATTACATCTAGTGGCCCCGCCATCCAACCCAAACGCCAACCGGTCATGGCATAGGTCTTAGCAACACCGTTCACCAAGATGGTTCTATCAATTAGTTCTGGAACAACTTCAGTAATTGAATATGCTTTCAAACCGTCATAGGTAAGGTTCTGGTAGATCTCGTCAGTGATTACCCAAAGACCGTTTTCATATGCCCATTTACCAATCGCTTCAACTTCTTCACGAGAGTGAACAGCACCGGTTGGGTTTGATGGAGAAACAAATAGTAGAACTTTTGTTCTAGGAGTTCTAGCTTTTTCTAGTTGATCTACTGTTACTAGATACCCCTGGTCGCTACCTGAAAAGATTTCAACTGGAACACCACCGGCCAAATGAATTGATTCAGGATAAGTTGTCCAGAAAGGTGTTGGCACAAGAACTTCATCGCCTGGATCTAGTAGAGAAGCAAATGCTTGATAACAAGCCTGCTTACCACCGTTAGTTACCACTACATGAGCTGCAGTTAATTCTGTTCCTGAATCAATCTTTGTTTTGTGAGCAATAGCTTCACGAAGTTCAGGTAAACCAACAGCTGGTGTGTAACGGTGATTCTTTGGATCTCTTGCAGCAAGAACAGCTGCTTCAACAATGTGCTGAGGTGTTGGAAAGTCTGGTTCTCCAGCAGCATAAGAAATAACTGGCTTACCAGCTGCCTGCAAAGCCTTAGCCTTGGCATCGACTTTTAGAGTTGCTGACTCTGCAATAGAGCCAATTCGATGAGATACTCTTGGGAATTCGTTCACAGCACTAGCCTACCGAAACCTCACAATGCAAGAGTGAGCAAAGTATCCTAAAACACATGAACGCATTCCTACCTGGACTACTAACTGGGCTTTCACTGATTGTGGCCATTGGTGCTCAGAATGCATTTGTTCTAAGACAAGGCCTCCTGAAGAAGCATGTTCTAGCGATAGTTCTTATATGTGCAATTAGTGATGCAACCTTGATTGTCTTAGGAGTGCTTGGCTTAGGGTCTCTAATCTCCCTTTTACCTGGAGCTCTGGAGGTCATTAGATGGGTAGGGGTTGCCTTCCTTATTTGGTACGGTTCCACCTCTCTAAGAAGATTCATGAAGAATGAGTCCCTAAAAGCAGCAGAAGCCGGATCAGGGAATCTCAAGCAAACAGTTCTGACTGTTCTAGCTCTTACCTTTCTAAACCCTCACGTCTACTTAGATACAGTCATCTTTATTGGTGGTATCGCTAATCAGTTCCAAGAAGATAAGTGGTTCTTTGTAATAGGTGCTGTAACAGCAAGTTTCATTTGGTTCTTCAGTTTGGGCTTCGGTGCTAGAAAAGCATCGGTACTTGTTAGTAAGCCGACGTTCTGGAAAATACTAGACATCTTTATTGCAGCTGTTATGTATAGCTTGGCAATTACCCTTGCCGTTGCAGATCTAAGTTAGAAACCAATCAGGTTTGGTTCTGGAACCAAATTGATTCCAAACTTATTTGAAACTTGAGTCTGAATATATCTAGCAAGCTCAACAACTTCATCTGCTGTTGCATATCCTCTATTGGTAATCGCAAGAGCATGCTTAGTAGAGATAGCTGCATTAGAGCCTGGCAAACTAAATCCTTTGTTGATACCTGACTGCTCTATTAGCCAAGCAGCACTTAGTTTCACTGTTAGCCCATCATCTGCTTCTGTCGGCCACTGTGGTGCATCTAGAGGAAGAGTTTTAGCAAAGCTCTCAGAAACAATTGGGTTAGTAAAGAATGATCCGCAGGACCAGGTGTCATGGTCTTTATCGTCTAAGACCATCCCCTTAGATGCTCTAAGTCCTACTACTTCTTCAACTCGTGCTTCTAGAAGTTCATTGTGGGCTGCTGGAAGATCTGTGAAGAATTGGAATTCAACCCAGGTAACTATTCCTCTTTTGCCTCTTTTGAAAATACTGTCCCTGTAACCGAACTGACAATCGGCTTTGGTCATGATCTGTGTTTCACCGGTTACATAATCTAGAAACTCCAAAGAGTGAAGCGTCAGAGAGAGTTCTTGGCCATAAGCACCAATGTTTTGAATTGGAGCAGCCCCAACAGTTCCAGGAATACCAGCAAGTGATTCAATACCGGCTAAACCTTGTTTAGCGGTATGAATTACAAAATCACTCCAGTTCTCTCCTGCTTGAACTCGAACTCTGCCCTGACCAATGTATTCAACGCCTAGGTTTCTAACCAAGATAACTTCTAGATCCGAAACATCATCAGCTGCAACAAGGTTTGAGCCACCACCTATAACTAACCAGTTGTCTGTTCTTGCCCAAACATCTTTAGCAATAGAAATAAGTTCATCTCTTGTTGTAGCAGTGTGGATGTGCTTAGGACTACCACCAACATGGATGGTGGTTAGTTCACTAAGCGCTTGACTCATAACTTGATAACTGCCTGAGCTTTACCAAGTACTGCAACTTCAGCAGAACTAGCAGATAGATCAATACGAACTGTGTTGTTCTCTAAGTCAATAGAGCCAACTTTGCCAATAACTAACACATCAGCTCCCTTGTCAGCATCAACAAATACTGGTTTGGTGAAACGAACTCCATAGTCAATAACTTTGCCAGCATCGCCAATCCAGTTAACAGCTACCTGAACAGCAGCTCCCATAGTCAACATTCCGTGAGCAAGAACTCCATCAAGACCTACAGACTTAGCAAAGTCATCACGGTAGTGAATTGGATTGAAGTCACCTGATGCTCCGGCGTAACGAACTAGAGAATCACGAGTGAAGTGGAAGGTTTGGCTGCCAATCTCTTGGCCTACTTCTAGAGAAGAAATATTAATGTGAGTCATTACTCTCCCCTCACTACTAGTGTGCTGATTGCAGTGCAAACAAGTTTCTTTTCAGCATCAAACACTTCTGTGTTGAAAGTGACCATTGAGTGAGCACCTAGAGACTTAACTGAAGCAACTTCTAGAACAGATGTGAGTTCATCGCCAGCAACTATTGGTCTTACTGATACAAATCTTTGATCTCCGTGCACGACTCTTGAGAAATCAATATCAGCCTCAGGGTCTTTTAGAACAGCAGGAAGACTTCGCTCTTGAATTACAACAGCAAAGGTTGCTGGAGCTACTAGATCTGTGTAGCCAGCTGCTTGAGCAGCGAAGACATCTAGGTTGACTGGATTAGTTGAGAAAACAGCATTAGCGAATTCTCTGACCTTTTCTCTACCAACTAAATAAGGGCTGGTTTCTGGGTATTTCTTACCCTGCACATTTGGATTGACCATGGCTCAAGTTTCGCAGATATTTGGCCCAAAGGGCCTTGGTAGCGGGAGCGGGACTTGAACCCGCGACACCACGATTATGAGTCGTGTGCTCTAACCACCTGAGCTACCCCGCCGCAGAGCCCCGAGACAGGATTGAACTGTCGACCCCTTCCTTACCATGGAAGTGCGCTATCGGGGCGTGACTACCTTGAATAAACAGGCTTAGGCACCGTTAGAGATTACCACCTAGGCAAACCATAGGCAAACCTTAGAGTGCGGCAGGGAGCCTATAAATGTTGATTGTTAGTGGATCTGTAGGGAGTTTAGCCACCTTGCCATCGAAGGTGAGCTTTGCTCCACCAAAGAGATTCTCTGCCTGCTTCAGGCCAGCAACAGCATCTAGAGGAATGGAAGCATTGGTATCAGAGCCTCGGGTAGCAACAGTCAATATGGTCTGTTTCTTGTTCTCACGAACATAAGCAACTACTTCATTAGAGACATATACGAATCTCATTGAGCCATCGTGCAGAGCAGTGTTTTCTTTTCTGATCTTGGCAAATGCCTTGTAGTTCACAAGCATGGTTCTATCGTTTGGTCTCTCGTTGTTCCAAGGAATAGGAGTTCTTGACTCTTCACCGTTATGACCATCAAGACCAAACTCATCTCCAGCCCAGATAACTGGCATGCCAGGGAAAGTGAATTGCATACCGGCAGCTACCTTCTGAGCACCCGGCATTGCAAAGGTTTTGAATCTAGGAATGTCATGAGTGTCCAGAGGGTTCATGTTGTGTAGACGAACATGCCATGGGAATCCAGCAGCAAAATCTAGATGCTGTTTCACCATTTCATTTCCATTGATCTTGGTCTTACCAATTCCTAGGAACCCTGCTTCAGCTTTCACATTTGGGTTATAGAACCATCTCCATACCGGCTTAGTGAAGTTGTAATAGGTCATCGCTCCATGCCAGCCTTCACCTTGAATTTGGTAGGCAGCATCCCCTGTGTATTCACCAAGAAGAATTGTGTCTGGATTTATCTTCTGCATAGATTCACGAATAAGAACCTGAAGTTCCATGTACATATCTTCTTCACGAATACGGCCAGTCATATTTGAGACATCAATACGCCAACCATCCATAGCAAATGGTTTCTTTATCCATCTAGCAACAATTGACTTAGAACCAGTAATGAATCTCTTTCTTAGTTCCTGTGAGTTCCAGTTGAACTTAGGAAGAGATGGAACACCGAACCAAGAGTCATAGTCTTTGTTCTTATTACTGAAGTAATAGAACTCTGATTCCTTAGCTCCTGGCTTCTTATAAGAAGCCTTGAACCATTCGTGCGCAGCACCTGAGTGATTAGAAGTTAGATCACCAATAATCTTGAAGCCCTGCTTGTGAGCTTCAGCAGCTAATTCAATGAGTGCTTTATCTCCACCCAATAGTGGATCAACTTCATCAAAGCTGGATGCATCATATCTGTGGTTACTCTTAGCTGGGAATACAGGTGTTAGATAAATCAGTGTCACACCCAAAGCCTTTAGGTGATCTAGGTGTTCAGTAATTCCATAGATGTCTCCCCCAAAGAATTGTTCACTGGTACCAGGGCCAGTTCCAATGACTTTGTCTCCCCACTCTTTAGCAATAGCCCAGCTAGGAAGTTTTTGCTTTGCCAATCGCTCTGACTTAGCAAAGCGGTCAGGGAAGATCTGATACATCACAGCT
This sequence comes from Actinomycetota bacterium, assembly GCA_041177045.1. Taxonomy (GTDB): domain Bacteria; phylum Actinomycetota; class Actinomycetes; order Actinomycetales; family Microbacteriaceae; genus Rhodoluna. The sequence continues at coordinate 11,634 of JBEDBW010000022.1, forward strand.
TTCTTGCCCCAGTCAGGAGCAGAAGAGAATGTATTGATTCTGAAGTCTTCAACATCAGGCATCTCAAGCTCTGTTAGCCCTCTTGCATTAAGCCAATAACTAGAACCATCAGCCATCTCGATAAACCAGCGGTAGTTCATGTATGGGTTATGCATGGTGATGACTGCTTCGAACCAAGACCACCCATTCTTATTTGAAACAACTTTGGCTGGTGGTGATGGGAATGCTTCACCTGATTCACTGAAGCGAACTCTTACCTGCTTCACCTTGCCTAAAGCATTGTGAACTCTGATGTGTAGCTTGATCTTGTCGCCAACCTGAGGCTTCTGGTTAGGAACATATAGAGGTGATCCATCGTGGTGAGGATAGAGTCCGCGAGGCAGTAGTTCTAGGGCTGTCTTCATTAGAGTCCGATTGTTTGAGGTAGTAAACAGGAGCTTTTGGTGTCTAGTAATTCTTGCTACTAAAGGGGTTCGAGGGCAAATCTAACAGGGGAATTATGTAAGCGATTACATTTTGATAAACACCGCCAAAATCGGCTCTTCTGTGGCGTAATTTTGACACTATGGTCCAAATAACGAACGAAGTGCTCTCACGCTCCAAGAAAGACGCCGAATGGTGGAGAACCAGCGTCATCTACCAGATCTACCCTCGCTCCTTTGCTGACGGCAATGGCGATGGCATGGGTGATCTTCAGGGAGTAACTCAAAGACTTGAATCCCTAGCAGAACTAGGCATTGATGCAATCTGGTTCAGCCCTTTCTTTAAGTCTCCTCAGAAGGATGCTGGCTATGACGTATCTGACTACAAGGACATTGACCCGCTATTTGGAACACTCGCTGACTTTGATTCATTGGTCGCTAAAGCAAACACACTCGGTCTAAAGATCATTGTTGATTTAGTACCTAACCACTCAAGCGACCAGCATGTTTGGTTCCAAGCTGCATTGAAGGCAGCCCCTGGTTCTAAAGAACGTGCTCGCTACATCTTTAGAGATGGCAAGGGTCAAAACGGAGAACTACCTCCAAACAACTGGGAGTCAGTTTTCGGTGGAGCTGCTTGGAGCAGAATCACTGAACCAGATGGAACTCCTGGTCAGTGGTACCTACACATCTTTGATTCATCACAGCCTGACTTTGACTGGCAGAACGAAGAAGTAAGAGTTGAGTTTGATTCTGTATTGAGATTCTGGTTAGACAGAGGTGCTGCAGGATTCCGTATCGACGTAGCTCACGGCATGATCAAAGTTGATGGACTACCTGATGTTGTTTCAAACAACTCAACTATGTCTGGACAAGATTCACCTGATGCTGTGAAGACTAAAGAAACCGATGATGAACTAATTGCTCGACTTCAGGTTGAGAACCCTTTCTGGGGTCAGAACGGCGTTCACGAAATCAACAAGAGATTCCGTTCAATCTTGGATGAATACGAAGACAGAGCTATGTGTGGAGAAGCATGGGTGCATCCGCTATCAAGAATGGCTCGTTGGGTAAGACCTGGTGAATATCACCAGACCTTTAACTTTGGCTACCTAGAAACTCCTTGGGACAAAGACAAGCTACACAACGTAGTAACTGAATCTCTAAAAGAGTTTGGTGCTGTTGGTGCTCCATCTACTTGGGTTCTTTCCAACCACGATGTTATTCGTCACGCAACAAGAATGGCTTATGACCAGATCCCTAAACAAGGTGATGGCATCGGCCCTAAGTATGAACAACCAGATGAAGCTAAGGGGCTTAGAAGAGCAAGAGCTGCATCTGCATTCATGCTTGGGCTTCCTGGTGGTGCTTACATCTACCAAGGTGAAGAACTAGGCCTACCTGAGCACACCACTCTAGATAACAAGTTCCGTGAAGACCCAACCTTCTTCAGAACTAATGGAGAAAGAGTTGGTCGTGACGGTTGCCGTGTTCCACTTCCTTGGGAAGCAGGAGCTAACGAAGCCAATGGATTCTCATCAAATGGAAAGTCTTGGCTACCTCAGCCTTCTTCATACAAGAGATACGCAAGAAGTGAGCAGCAAGGTGTTGCTGGATCAACACTTGAGCTCTATAAACAACTTCTGAAAAAGCGTAAGTCAAATGACATGGGTAATGGCGAATTCCGTTGGGCTCCTGAGTTCATGGATGAATCAACGCTTGCCTATATCAACAATGGTGTTCTAGTCCTCTCAAACTTCGCTGGTAGTTCTGTTGTGATACCTGCGGGAGAAATCCTAGCCACCACTCAACACGACCTAACAGTTGAAGGTGAACTAGAGCACGACAACACAGTTTGGATAAAGTTGTAACTAGAACGCGGTAACCGCAGAAGGGCCGGGAATAGTTGCGGGGCACTTCTGTTTAACTTATCGAATCAACGCAGAGTCTTAATCCACGAAGCACCTGACTTGCCTAGTTTGCGAAGCTGTTCTAGACGAACGGCGATCCAAACCATTACTCCTGCAATGAGTAGAAGTACTACCCATAGGAACCAGCTCTCTCTAGCAATTGGCTGGAATGCATAAGGCAGTACTCCAACAATGACTCCAACTAGTCCCGGGAAGAACAATCCTCCGAGTGATCTCAAGGCACCAACTACTAGCAAGGTCACTGTGGCCACCATCAAGATTCCGAATCTCCACCAATCAACTTCTGTGAGTGAAGTGTTTCCAATCGAGGTGAAGGTTAGGAACAGTGATGGACCTAACGCAACAACAGACGGGATACCTAGATACAAGTAGCTACTGTCAGGCAGCTTATTGATGCTTCTCAATCCACCCAACAGCAGGAATAGGAATAGTGAAATACCCAGTGCTCTAAGAGCAACTGTTGTTTCGTAGTCCGCACTCTGTTCTGCGTTTGCCCATGTGATTGGCAAGATCAGTAGTGAAAGCGATGCTCCACCAGCTACAGCGATACCAAGGTTTCCATTTCTCATTCCAAGAATTAGGGCTACCAAGGCAATTGCAAGGACAGCCAAGATTCTAGTGATCTGGGTTGGGCTAGTTAGCTGGATGGATGTGTCCAGAGTTGTGTAGGTGTGAATAATCGAAGGCAATACCAAAGCGAACAAAGGTAACCCGTGGCTAAACAATGTCGACTTGAAGTTGAACACCTTCTTGAGGTTTATGTTTCCAACAACAATCGCTGCTGCGGCACCCACACCAAACAGTTCTGGGCCTTCAAGTAGATCTGGTGCAAGCACATCAACCATCTGAGCCAGCGATAGACCAAGACCTAGTAAACCTGTGTATTCCAGGATTGCCCATAGCTTGCTTGAGCCTCCAGAGAATCTGAAGAAAGAGTAAGCCGCGAGTATTGCAGTCGATGCAACCAAACGATAAACAGTAGCCTCTTCATTCACGTTTTGAGTTAGCGAGTAGATAGCTGAAGCTGCTACCGGGAATAGCAGTGGTACGTCCATACCAACTAATCTTCTGAAGCCCTGTGTAGCGGCCTTGTTGAAGATAGTTGGAAGAGCAAATGCTAGAGCTAGCGGGACGGTGTAAATTTCAAGATTGAACTTGTCCAAATCAACTGAATTACGAATCAGATCGCTAGAGATTAGAGCAATCGTCACCGGAGCTAGGTAGCTAAGAGCAAACCAACCATAAGTGGTGTTAGATTTCGCAGCACTTGAAACTTGCAATTGTCTGAAGGCTATGAATGCGAATATCGCAGCAACTGCAATCCTTCTAGCTCCGTCTAAGTTCTCAACTCCATAGGCCTCAATAGCTTCTTCGCCCATGTAGAAGTTAGCTAGTGTGATGAAAGCTATAAACATGTATGACAGACCAGCTATACGAAGAGCCATCTGGACTCGCTCTGAACTTATTCTCTTTAGTTCAGCAGCAGCACCAGCTACCACTGCTACTAGACCGAGAATTCCAAGCCCAAGCCAAATCTGAACTGCCTCGCCATCTTGATTCCACTTGCTCAAATTAATCAAGATGGATGCAAGTGTTAGCCCAAAGACGCTAAACAATGAGAAGTAGGTTGTGTACCTGCCTGAAACTCGTTTGTCCACAATTCTCAATACGAAGTTCAGTGCAAGAGCAGCAACGATTACTAATGCAAGGTGCGCGGAGATAAGTAGCTCGTCTCGCTGAGCTATTGCTGCGAGCAATAGACCACCGAGGGAGTATCCATAACCAACCCAGACCGATGACTTGACTTTGCCAATCCAAGAGATTGCGTAGTTGAGTACAGCAATTAGAAGTAGAGCTACTCCTGTGAAGAGCACGTCTTCGTTGTTAGTCATTGACACCAACAGCTTCAGAGCTAATACTCCCTGGAATGTATAGGAGTAGCGAAGCAATAGAGAGCCCAAAGTCTTGGACCTAGATCCCAGAAGACCTGTGACCAGAGCAGAGCCAGCTAGTACTGAAACTAGGTAAACCTGACTTGTGCTTGTAGTAGCAGAGTCCGAGTGGAGAGCGAGCAATGTAGTCAGGACTGTTGTGAGAATAAAGATTGTCAGCTGAGTTCCTGAGTTAATTGCCTTACCTAGTTTCTTGTTCACTAGTGCAACTAGAGGTGAATAAGAAACTGCAAGAAGTATTAGTCCTAGTGCGACAAGTGCATACTCGAGCGTGTTTGAACTAAATACCACTCGGCTTTGCTCGTAACCAAACCAATAGAAGTTGCGACCGCCACCAGTAACCGCTAGGTACAGTAGCCCTAGACCTAGGAAGTGGAATACGGTTGCAGCAACTGTTGAACTTCTTCCGGCTCTTAGGAAGCTCTGGTAGATCAACGAGAGTCCGAAGGAGACCAGGAATACGCCGAAAGCTGCAAGGTATTCGTAGATTTCCTTCTCAACACCCACGTACCAAACAATCCAAGTTGCTGCTGTTGCAATGTGTGCAACCTGAACAGCCAATGGGTACTCTGCGACTCTCTTGACGTAGAAGCCAATTGCAAGAGTTGCAAACATAATCAAGGTGGTGCCAAGAACACCCAACCAGTAGTTGTTTGGATCGATGAAGAGGAACCAGGTATTCAAAGCAACAGCTACAACTGGATAGGTGTAGACACGTAGCCAAGTATTGATTCTTTCTACAGCCGCTTCATGGGATGAGAGAGCTCCAACCCAGTAGGAACGTGTGGCAATGGCCAAGACGCTAACTAGAGCAAAGACAGTGAATGGCACCGGCTCTGGTCGTTCACCAAAACTTAGAACGTTTAGGACTAGATAGCCAACAGAGAGAAGACCGAAAGCGGCAACGCTGAACAATGAGAACTTCTCAAGTGCATCATCTTCACGTTTAGCCAAGTCTGCTTCATACTCATGATCTTCAGTTCCCTTATCGATTTGGAACTTGATCTTGGCCACTTGAGTGCCCAGCACACCAATCAGAACGCCACCGAGTGTGGTTGCAGCGGAGAACCAAGCAAATGAACCTGACCCAATTCCGAATCTTTCAACAAGGTCACCGAATGTGAAGACCAGTGCAGAAGCCGCTAGGGCTGCGATAGAAATAAGCTTCCAACCGAAGTTTGCTTTGAATCGTGCAAGTACGAATGAAACTAGCGACACCACTAAGAGGTTAAGAGTCCAGTACCAAGCTGGTGCGGTTTCCCAGGTAAATGACTCATTGAGAATATCTCCAGCAACCAAGATGGAAAACATCAACATTGCTGAAGCGAATGTTGCCATGAAGTTGGCAAGCATGACTGAGAACTTTCTTCCCCAGAAAGCCAAGATTGCTGTACCAATTCCGACACCTAGTGTTACGCCGAGGAATCCTTCCTCAGGGAATGTGTCTAGGTTTGTAGAAACAAATATGCTTCCCGCAATAACGATGATTGCGCTAGCTCCCATAATCAACCACTGTTGAAGAGAAAGGCTGGCTCTAGCTTTTCTTACCTTTCTAACCACAGGTGCAGCAGGAACGCTTTGTTGTGAAGCAGCTACCGGAGCAGATCCGGTTGTAGATGCAATCAACCTCTGTCGCACTGCCATCAAGTCTCGTTCGATACGAAGATAGCTAGCACTCAGTGTTTGGTAATCAAGAAGATCTTTTGTCTTGAACTTGTAACCACAAGGACAGGTCACTGTAGCCTTGCCTGCAAGATCTTCTGCAGAGAAACTGTGTTGACACACAGTTGTAGGAATGTCTCCACCCATTTGGGTGGGCTGAGAATTGGTTTGAGGTGCGGCTACCTGGGCAGTCATAACAGGCGGAGCTACAACACCTCTACCTCTGAGCTTGTTGTTCCTTCTAACAAGGAAGATAACTAGACCCGCAATTAGAAGCGGGAAGATCAGTTGCTCTAGACCAAAACCTAGGAACGGTA
>JBEDBW010000023.1:0-7536 GCA_041177045.1 Actinomycetota bacterium
GCCTTGTGAAGATCTAGGGCTTGTGAAGATGGACTTCCTAGGACTTCGAAACCTAACGGTGTTGGATAAGGCTATTGAGAATGCTTTATCTAACCGGGGTGAAACAGTTGTTCTTGAAGATCTTGACCTAGATGGAGATCAACTAACTTACGAAATGCTTTCACGTGGTGAAACTCTTGGAGTATTCCAGCTCGATGGTGGTCAAATGAGATCGCTTCTAAAGATTTTGAAGCCATCCAAGTTCGAGCACATATCAGCCGCGATTGCGTTGTATAGACCAGGACCTATGGGTGTTGGTTCTCACACTTCATACGCTCATCGTAAGAACGGCAACGAGCAACCAACTTCAATCCACCCAGATCTTGAAGGTCCACTTTCTGAGATTCTTGATCCAACCTACGGCTTGATTGTCTATCAAGAGCAGGTAATGGCGGTAGCTCAAAAAGTTGCTAACTTCTCTCTAGTTCAGGCCGACGCTCTGCGAAGTGCAATGGGTAAGAAGCTCAAAGATGTTCTAGATGAACAAAAGACAAGCTTTGCGGCAGGCATGAAAGATAACGGTTTCAGCGAAGTTGTAGTTGAAAAACTATGGGACACATTGCTTCCATTCGCGGACTATGCGTTCAACAAGGCGCACAGTGCTGCGTATGGAGTTCTTTCCTACTGGACTGCATACATGAAGGCTAATTTCCCTCAGGAATACATGGCGGCTCTGCTCACCTCTGTTAGAAGTTCTAGAGATCGTCTAGGTGTATACCTAAGTGAAGCTAGAAGATCTGGAATCCAGGTATTACCGCCAGATGTGAACGACTCAATTGCCGACTTTAGAGCTGTTGGCAAAGACATTCGTTTTGGTTTGGAAGCTATCCGAAATGTGGGTCTTGGCGTTGTTCAAGAAATCGTTCGAACCAGAGAAACAGAAGGAAGATTCGAATCTTTCCAAGACTTCGTTGCTAAGGTTCCGGCTTCTGTTTGCACAAAGAAAGTCATCGAATCCCTTATCAAAGCGGGAGCTTTCGATTCCTTCGGAGTTTCTAGGCGAGCCCTATTTGAAGCTCACGAAGAAATAATTGCAGCTGAGATTAAGGCAAAGAAATCTAAATCAACTGGTGACAGTGATTTGTTTGGAGATTTTGATTCAGAAGAGACTAGCTACAAGATTGCCAATCTTGCTGAATGGCCTCAACGTCAGCTACTGAGCTTAGAGCGAGAGATGCTGGGGCTTTATGTCAGTGCTCATCCACTCCAAGGAGCAGAGAGCAGACTTCGCAGTAGTGCTACAGAAACTATCGATTCATTCAATTCAAGAACTAACTTCGTTGACACAGAGGCTGTGACACTTGCTGGTTTGATTACTGCGGTTGAAGTGAAAACTGCTCGTAAGTCAGGAAACATTTATGCAAACCTGACAATTGAAGATCTTGAAGGTGAAGTTACCCTAATGATTTTCAATAAGACTTATCAAGAACACATTGACAAGCTCAACGTAGATACCATGGTTGCCATTCGAGGCAAGATGCGTCCAAGAGATGATGGCTTCTCACTAAATGTTTACGACATCAGAGTTTTGGAAAAAGAAGAATCTAACTTTGTTGGTCCATTGAAGATAAGCATCCCCGAACACTTAGCGACAAATAAGAATGTTGAAATTCTTGATGGAATCTTCAAGCGATACCCAGGTCAAACTGAAGTTCAACTACTTATGAAATCAAGTACCGGTGTTACGCCATACAGATTGAAGCACAAAGTCTTTGTCGGCGATGCACTCATCTCAGAAGTTAAGCAGCACTTTGGAACATCTGCTTTGGATAACTTAGTAGAACTCTCTGAAGTGCAGAACGAAGGAGCGTTAGAGCCTGTCGCCGGGGATGACGTAGCCCCTTTGGTGGTAGAGCAAGCTGGGGAGCTCTTCGGCCAATAGGCCTTCAATAATCTCAACAACGATGACAGCATTCGCTGCGACCTCGTGTCTTTCAATGATTCTTCCAATGAGAACTGCATTCACGTTATTGAAAATCGGTAAGCCTGTTTTTTCATGAACGAACCAGTCATTATCTAAAAATCTCTTGGTGTGGTCCTGGCTCATTTTTTGTGCAAGTTGAAGTGAAGATTCATTGAGCATTTGAATTGACACAAACTCTGACGACTTCAAGGCTGGCCAGCTACTTGCTCCTCGAGCAACGTTGAAGGTGGCTAATGCGGGATCTGAGCCCAGTGATGTAACAGATGTTGCAGTGAAGCCTACGGGAGCCCCATCGACACCATTTAGCGTTATGACGCACACTCCTGAGGCGTGACGTCTAAATGCCTGCTTTAGGGCTTCGGTGCTGTTTGTGATGTTTTCCATGGCTTTACTTTCTTGTCCGAATCCAAGGTTAACCTAGCCGAGACGAATTGAATGATTCTTCAGATAGTTGTCCTAAAATAGAGCAACTAACAGGAAGTTTTCGCTTTGAGTAATTTGATTAGATTTCTAGATCTCAGTAACAGCGAAATTTCTGCTGACCAAGTCTTGAAGGATCTCCCTAGAGCTGCATTGGATTTAGACGCAGCAGTTGAGATTATTCGTCCACTTGTCGAGAAGATCAGAACAGATGGTTCTCAAGCCATCAAGGCAATTGCCAAAGACATTGATGGGATTGACATTGATCCAATCCGAGTTTCTGAAGAGGAACTAACAAATGCACTGGCTAACCTCGACCCAAACTTGAGGTCTTCGCTTGAAATCGCAATTGAAAGAGTTAGAAAAGTTGCAGTTGAGTCGATTCCTAAAGGTTTCTCAACTCAGCTAGCAACTGGGGCTACCGTTTCACAGAGGTATCAACCAGTTGATTCCGTTGGACTCTATGTTCCTGGGGGTAAGGCTGTCTACCCATCAAGCGTGATCATGAACGTAGTGCCTGCGATTGCTGCAGGCGTGAAGAAAATTGCCATCGCAACACCTGGCCAAGCGGCTTTTGGTGGCAGACCACACCCAACAGTGCTTGCTACCGCAGAACTACTTGGAATTCGCGATGTCTTCACTATTGGAGGACCAGCAGCTGTCATAGCTTTTGCGTACGGAGTGCCTGAAATCGGCTTGGACCCTGTAAACCTCGTTACAGGACCAGGAAATGTTTATGTTGCCGCTGCTAAGCGAATGCTCAGGGGAGTTATTGCCATTGATTCAGAGGCAGGGCCAACAGAGATTATGGTTTTAGCCGATGATTCAGCTAATCCTAACTTTGTGGCAGCTGATCTGATTTCTCAGGCAGAGCACGATGAACTTGCTGCGGCTGTGCTTGTTTCAGACTCTAGAGAATTCATCGACAAGGTGGCTTTAGAGCTTGCAAAACAGGTGGAAGCAGCACCAAACAAATCAAGGATTTTGGAGGCCCTGAAGGGCCAGCAGAGCGCTTTAGTGCTTGTTGCGGACATGGATTCGGCTGCCAAGGTAGCAGATTTGTATGCCACTGAGCACCTTTCGATCCAAACCAGCCAAAATGACCGCTTGGTCAGCCAAATATCCAATGCTGGGGCTATTTTCTTAGGAAGTTTCTCACCTGTGTCTTTGGGGGATTACCTCGCTGGATCAAACCACGTTCTGCCTACCGGTGGCCAAGCTAGATTCGGCTCTGGATTGGGTGTATACACCTTCCTGAGGCCTCAACAGGTCGTCGAATACAGCGAAACAGCCTTGTCAGAGGTCTCGACTAACGTAGTCGCTATCGCAGATTCAGAGGGCTTAGAAGCCCACGGTGAAGCGATAAAAATCCGCTTTCAGTAAGAAACTAAGACTTATCTTTTTGTAACGAAAAGGTTAATTCTTTGGTTGAAGGTTAGGGTTTTTGGGCTGAAACCTTGATTTATTAGGGCAACACGCCGACAAGTACAAATACAGGCAAGAAAGTCACCCAAACCACAAGATATAGGGACGGGAAACGTAAATATCACCACATCTTGTGTGTATATTGGTTTCTCTACCCAGTAAAAAATGGTCGAAATACCCTACAAAAAGGAGGAAAACATGCACTGTCCATTCTGTCGCTATGCGGACTCCAGGGTTATGGATTCAAGGACTTCAGACGATGGCAGCTCAATTCGCCGCCGTAGACAGTGCCCTGAGTGCGGATCTCGGTTTTCAACTACTGAAACCTCGAGTCTTTCGGTAGTTAAGCGCGGGGGAACCACAGAACCGTTTAGTCGCGACAAAATCGCTAACGGTGTAAGAAAGGCTTGCCAGGGTCGTCCTGTTAGTGAAGCCGATCTAGCAATGCTTGCTCAGACAGTAGAAGAGACAATTCGAGCTACAGGAGCGGCGCAGGTAGAGGCACAAGAGGTTGGTTTAGCCATTCTTGGACCACTCAGAACCCTTGATGAGGTTGCGTTCATGAGATACGCAAGCGTCTATCAAGGTTGGGAAACATTAGAAGATTTCGAAGCAGCAATAGCTGTGCTCAAGGTAGAGCGCGAAAACCAGGTTTCGCAGTCGACCTAGTCGAATGCGATTACAAAACATAATCAAAGTTAAAAACTAAAAGAAAGGCAACACAATGACCGATACATCGGCTTACACTGACGCTGGTGCGGCTCAGGGGAGAAAAGGGCTCAAGATTGAGCGTATTTACACCACCGAAGGCGTTCACCCGTACGACCAGGTTAACTGGGAGTTCCGTGACGTAGTTCAGACCAACTGGAAGACTGGCGAGACCATCTTCGAACAGCGTGGCGCTGAATTCCCGGAGTTCTGGAGCTTGAACGCTTCAACAATCGTGACCACAAAGTACTTCCGTGGTGCACTAGGAACTGCGTCACGTGAATTCAGCCTTCGTCAGCTGATTAACCGTGTTGTCTTGACTTACACACAGGGTGGACGTGACCACGGTTACTTCGCAACTGAAGAAGACGCAACAATCTTCGAGCACGAACTAACCTTCATGCTTCTAAACCAGGTGTTCGCGTTCAACTCACCAGTATGGTTCAACGTTGGTACCTCAAGCCCACAGCAGGTTTCAGCATGTTTCATCTTGTCAGTGGATGACTCAATGGAATCAATTCTTAACTGGTACCGCGAAGAAGGAATGATCTTCAAGGGTGGGTCAGGTGCAGGTCTAAACCTTTCACGTATCCGTTCTTCTAAGGAACTTCTGCGTTCATCAGGTGGTTCAGCTTCAGGTCCTGTTTCATTCATGCGTGGTGCGGATGCATCTGCAGGAACAATCAAGTCTGGTGGTGCGACTCGTCGTGCAGCAAAGATGGTTGTTCTAGATGTTGATCACCCAGACATCGAAGAATTCATTGAGACCAAGTCTCGTGAAGAGGACAAGATTCGCGTACTACGCGATGCTGGTTACGACATGGAGCTTGGTGGCAAGGACATCAACTCTGTTCAGTACCAGAACGCAAACAACTCAGTTCGTGTAAACGAAGAGTTCATGACTGCTGTTGAGCGTGGCACAAACTTCGGTCTACGTGCTCGCACAAACGGTGAAGTTATTGAAGAAGTAGATGCTCGCGAGCTATGGGACAAGATTGCCTATGCTGCATGGGCATGTGCGGACCCAGGTATCCAGTACGACGACATCATCAACGACTGGCACACAACTCCAGAATCAGGTCGCATTACTGCTTCTAACCCATGTTCTGAGTACATGCACTTGGACAACTCATCATGTAACCTAGCGAGCTTGAACCTGTTGAAGTTCTTGAACCCAGACGGTTCATTCGACAGCGAGAAGTTCACTAAGGCTTCAGAGTTGATCATCACTGCAATGGATATCTCAATCTGTTTCGCGGACTTCCCAACCGAGAAGATTGGTGAGACCACACGTGCTTACCGTCAGCTAGGTATTGGTTACGCAAACCTTGGTGCATTGCTAATGGCGATCGGTCTACCTTATGACAGCACAGAAGGACAGGCTCTAGCAGCTGCAATCACATCATTGATGTCAGCAGCTTCTTACCGTCGTTCAGCTGAACTTGCAGGTGTTGTTGGTCCTTACGATGGCTACCTACACAACAAGCCAGGTCACGACCGCATCATGCGTAAGCACGAGGCTGCAAACGCGAACCTACGTTCAATCTCAGAGGTTGACCGTTCAGTTCTAGAGCACGCAACTCGTCAGTGGGCACTAAACACACAGATCGGTTCATCAAACGGATGGCGTAACTCACAGGCTTCATTGCTTGCACCTACCGGAACAATCGGATTCATGATGGACTGTGACACCACAGGTATCGAGCCTGACTTCTCACTAGTGAAGTACAAGAAGCTCTCAACCGGTGGTTCAATGCAGATTGTTAACCAGACAATTCCATTCGCATTGCACAGACTTGGTTACTCTCAGGAGACCATCGAAGCAATCATCGATCACATCAGCACAAACGGACACGTTGTAGACGCTCCTGGCCTAAAGGCAGAGCACTACGCAATCTTCGACACTGCTGTTGGTATCCGTGCGATTGAGCCAATGGGTCACGTGAGAATGATGGCTGCAGTACAGCCATTCCTATCAGGTGCGATCTCAAAGACTGTAAACATGCCAGAGACTGCAACCATCGAAGAAGTCAAGGAAATTTATTTCCAGGGCTGGAAGTATGGTCTAAAGGCTCTAGCTATTTACCGCGACAACTGTAAGGTTGGTCAGCCTCTTAGCGATGCTAAGGCAAAGGTTGAAGAGAAGGCTGCTCCAGCAGAAGCTAACCCAGTTCAGCTTTCACACCCAGTGCGTAAGCGTCTTCCTAAGTCACGTCCTTCATCAACCACCTCATTCACTGTTGGTGGAGCAGAAGGTTACATGACTGCAGGTACATACCCAGATGGCGTTCTTGGTGAAGTATTCCTAAAGCTAGGTAAGCAGGGATCAACTCTTGCTGGTGTTATGGATGCATTCTCAATCGCAGTCTCAATTGGTCTCCAGTACGGTGTGCCACTAGAGACTTACGTGCAGAAGTTCACCAACGTCTCCTTCGAGCCAGCAGGTTTGACTGATGACAAGGACATCCGTATGGCTAAGTCATTGATGGACTACATCTTCCGTCGTCTAGCAATTGACTACCTACCAACTGAAACTCGCCAGGCATTGGGTATCAACACTGCCTCTGAGCGTTCAGCAACTCTTGATGCTGGTTCATACCCAGCTATCGCTGAGTCACCTGTTGAAGCAGCTGCAGTTGTTGAAACCCCAGTTGTAATCGAACTCAAGGTTGAAGAAGTCCACACCGAATCTGCTCGTCAGGTTCACTCTTCAGCTGAACTTTTTGACATGCTTCAGGGAACCGAATCAGATGCACCACTTTGCTTCAGCTGTGGAATCAAGATGAGACCTTCAGGCTCATGCCACGTCTGCGAAGGTTGTGGATCAACAAGCGGTTGCAGCTAAATCTAAATTGAGAATGGGTCGACTTCTAAACTGAAGTCGACCCATTTCCATTTCCGCTTATTAGTCAAAGGTAAAGGTAACCTAAGAGAATGATTTACCCAACGCTCTTTCGCTTACTTCTATCAAAGCTAGATCCTGAAACCGCTCATCATCTAGGGATGTTTGCCATTAGAGC